>CAMDYM010000022.1 GCA_945910425.1 uncultured Candidatus Melainabacteria bacterium
GGTTTGTAAAAAATAATACAGGAATCCAGGTTATCGGATGTCCTAAAACAATTGATGGCGACTTGAAAAACGAACAAATTGAAATTTCTTTCGGTTTTGATACTGCTACAAAAACTTATGCTGAACTTATCGGAAACATTGAAAGAGATGCTAATTCAGCTAAAAAATACTGGCACTTTGTAAAAATCATGGGTAGAAGTGCTTCTCACGTTGCTTTAGAAGCATCTTTACAAACTCAACCGAACATCACATTGATTTCAGAAGAAGTTGAAGCTAAAAAAATGTCACTTTCTTCAATTATTGACTATATGTCAGATATTATTGCAAGACGTGCTGAAAATGGTAAAAACTTCGGTATTGCCGTAATTCCTGAAGGTTTAATTGAATTTATTCCTGAAATGGGTTCAATGATTTCTAATTTGAACGATATTATGGCATCTTTAGAATCTGATTCAAGCTTTGTAAACGCATCATCATCTGAAAAATTCTCAATTGTTGAAAGCAAATTAGAATCTGAAAACGCTAAAGTTTACTCATCACTTCCTGTATTAATTAAAGAACAATTACTTGCAGATCGTGACCCGCACGGTAATGTTCAGGTTTCTAAGATTGAAACTGAAAAATTGTTGATTGAAATGATTTCGGAAAAACTTTCAGAAATGAAAAAAGCAGGCAAATTCAGTGGCAAATTCTCATCACAATCACACTTCTTCGGATATGAAGGACGTTGTGCATTCCCGTCAAACTTTGATGCTGATTATTGCTACTCATTGGGTTACAATGCTTTTGCATTGATTAACTTTGGTTTAACCGGTTACTTATCATCTGTTAGAAACTTAACAGCTCCTGCTGATGAATGGATTGCAGGCGGTGTTCCTCTTACAATGATGATGAATATGGAAAAACGCCACGGCGAAATGAAACCTGTTATTCAAAAAGCACTTGTTAAACTTGACGGTCCTGTATTTAAACAATTACAAGATAACCGTGAAGATTGGGCAATGAATGACAGATACTTGTTCTCAGGTGCTATTCAGTACTTTGGACCAAGCTCTGTAGCTGATATTACAACAGTTACGTTGCAACTGGAAAGAAGCAAACAATTAGCTTCTGTATAGTTGGAAAAATTTGAACATTTGTGGTAGCGGCGGAGCTTTTAGCTCCGTCGCTATATTTTGTATAAATATTAATACAAATGTTCTATTATTTTGCCATTCTAACTAACATCTTGAGTGTCATCCTGAACTTTACAAAGCGAAGCGACGAGGAAACGAGTCGACTGAGCCTGTATGCAGAGCTGATTCAGGATCTATCCATGCCAATAGTAACCCCTTACGGGAAGAATCAATATTGATAGACTCCGGGTCGTAGCCCGGAGTGACACAAACCATAAAGAACTTATTCCCCTATTTCCTTATTGTCTTTGTAATGAACTTATTGACTTATTCACCTGTAGACTTATTAACTTATGCTATAATTTTATTATGTTTAACATAAACACAGATGATATTTCACAAAATTATGAAGAATTTCGTGAGCGGGTAAAACAGGGAGCTTCTTTTGCTGTTACGGGTTTGACCTCTATATTAAGGTTGTTTTTGCTTACAAAAATTAAGTTTTATTCAAAGAAAAAGGTGCTTTTTGTAACTTCTACAGAGCAAAATGCTTTGAAATATCAAAGTGATTTATCATCGGCTTTTAATGTCAAGTCTGATGTTATGCCGTTTCAGAACATTTCAATGTACGAGGGGGTATCGCCTAATTTTTACGATTACGCACAACAGTTAAATATTTTAAATTCTGGACCTGATATAGTAATTTGTCCTGTTAAATCTCTTTTGGAAAAATTCCCAAATAAAGATTTTTTCAAGAAAAACAGTTTAAAAATAAAAATTGGCGATACTATTGATTTAAAAGAGTTGGCAAAAAAACTTATAAATCTCGGGTACAATAAAGCTACAATGGTTAATGATATATCTGAGTTTAGTATAAGAGGAGATATTGCAGATATTTTTTCACTTGATGAAAATCCTGTCAGAATTGAGCTTTGGGGAGATGAAGTTGTTGATATAAGATATTTTAATAATGAAACCCAAAAATCTATAGAAAAAATTAAAGAAGTAAATATTTTGCCGATTTATAAATTTATAACCGTCGGGCAGGAGGATTTGGTAAAAAGTCTTCAACAATGTGATGAAGATGAAATTCCTGAAGAAAATTATTTTAACGGAATTGATGTTTATCAGAATTATTTCAATAAAAATTTAGTTAGTTTATTAGATTATTTTGAGGATTACGTGCTTGTTTTTGATGAAACAAGTGAGATTTATTCAAAATATGAGTTTGTAGATGAGAATTTTGAAAAGCAGCTTGAAGAAGGGATAAAACTTGGGTCAATCCAAAAAATCGAGGGTAAAAACCATTTTACTTACGAGGAATTTTTAAGAAAGACTTCGTATTTTACAAAAATTGGGTTCAATAATTTTATAGATGGCGCAATGGGTGATTTGATAGAGTTTAATTCTCAGCCGTTGCGAAATTTTGAAGCTGATATTGATTTAATTACCGATTTTATATTGGAGCATAAGGGTTATAGAGTAATAATAGCAACGGATTATCCTGAGCGAGTAAAAGAAATTCTGGGTGAAAAAAGTATATTTACCCCCGAATATTCTGACAGTACGGTTTTGGGCGGGTGTATATTAGAAGATTTTAAAACAATCATCATGACCGATAGAGAGCTGTTTAATAAACGTTCAAAAGAGGTTACGGCATCTAAAAAGTCTTATTTTAAGGAAAAACCCGAATATATCGAAAATATTAACGATATAAAACCGGGAGAATTTGTTGTACACACAATTCACGGATTAGGGATTTATAAAGGCTTGTCAAAACAAGAAATTGACGGGCAGTTAAAGGATTATCTGACGATTGAATACGCTAATAAAGACAAACTTCATATTCCTGCTGAGCAAATCAATTTACTGTGCAGGTACCGTGGTTCGGGGAATATCAAACCTAAGCTTTCCAAAATGGGCGGTAGAGATTGGGAAAATACTAAAGCAAAGGTTAAAAAAGAGGTTGAAGTTGTTGCTTATGACTTGTTAAGACTTTATGCAAGACGAAAAATGCAAAAAGGTATTCAATTTTTGCCTGATACAAATTGGCAGGTTGAAATGGAAGAGGCATTTGAATTTGTTGAAACTCCGGATCAATTAAAGGCGATTTCGCAGGTTAAGTATGATATGGAATCAGAACAGCCGATGGATAGACTTATTTGCGGAGATGTCGGGTTTGGAAAAACAGAAGTTGCAATGAGGGCAATTTTTAAAGCTGTAACTTCAGGAAAACAGGTTGCTGTGGTTGTTCCGACAACAATTCTTGCTCTACAGCATTATCAAACAATTTCAGAACGGTTTAAGCCGTTTGGTATTGGGGTTGAACTTTTATCAAGGTTCAGAACGAAAAAAGAACAGAAAGAAACGGTTAAAAACCTTGCAACAGGTGCGTGTGATGTTGTTGTCGGTACTCATAGGCTTTTGCAGGAAGGAATTGTTTTTAAAGATCTGGGCTTGCTTGTAATTGATGAAGAGCACAGGTTCGGGGTTCGACATAAGGAAAAATTAAAACAACTAAGAGAAAACATTGATATACTTTCAATGTCGGCAACTCCGATTCCGCGGACTTTGTATATGTCATTATCAGGTATTAAGGATATGTCTGTAATCAACACTCCGCCTAAAAACCGTCTTCCGATAAAGACTTATGTCGGTGAGTGGAACGAAAATATGGTTAAAAATGCCATAATTCATGAACTTGATAGAGAGGGTCAGGTTTTTTATTTGTATAACCGTGTTGAAACTATTCAAGAGTTTAAAGCACAATTACAGCGAATAGTTCCAAATGCCAGAATTGCGGTCGGGCATGGACAAATGGATGAAAAAGAACTTGAAGAAGTTATTGTTGATTTTTCTAATCAGGAATATGATATATTACTTGCAACAACAATTATTGAAAACGGGATTGATATTCCAAATGCTAACACAATGATTATTCATGACGCGGATAGATTTGGCTTAGCGCAGTTGTATCAGCTTCGCGGTCGGGTCGGTCGTTCTCAAAGGCAGGCATATTGTTATTGTTTTTACAAAAAATGTAAAGAAATTACTAAAGATGCAATTAATCGACTTAAGGCAATAAAAGAATTTACAACGCTCGGGGCAGGGTATCAGATTGCGCTTCGTGACGTTGAAATCCGCGGGGTTGGTAATATTTTGGGTACAAAACAGCACGGGCATATGATAAATGTCGGGTTTGATACGTATTGCGAGCTTTTGGAAGAAACTGTTCAAGAGCTTCAGGGTGAAAAAGTCGACAGGACAGCTCCGACAATTGTTGATATTAACGTAACGGCTTATATTCCTGATGAGTGGGTAGGGTCAGCCGAACAAAAAATGATTGAATATAAACGTCTGGCAGATGTAAAATCGACTGTTGAACTTGATTATATTGTAGAAGAGTGGGTTGACAGGTTTGCAAAACCGCCTGAAAGTGTTGAAAATCTTATAAAACTTATCCGTCTGCGGCTTAGTGCTACAGAAATTAAGATTGCAGCTCTTCGCGAGGTTCAGGATTGTATAAGAATTTATATGCCATATTCCCGCCCTGAGTGGAATATTATACAAAAAGTTTTACCGCACAATATAACTAAAAAAATAAAATTTACAGAAGCACCAAAAACTTGTACTGAAGGTGTTTCAATCTTAATTTTAGATACTTCTTATGTAAATTTTAATGAAGTATTTAACATTTTAACCGATTTGTTTTATTATATCTATAAAGTCAGTCATGAATATTAAAAAGAAAGAGAGAGTTTAATGAAAGTTTCTAAGTTAGTAACAACCTTAGCATTATCTGCATTATTGTTTACAGGTTGTGGAGTAAAAAACAATGCGATTATTACAATTAACGATAAACCTATTACTCAAGGTGAATACGATAAGTTAATTGACCAAGCTATCGGACAATCTCCGTTTGGTAAAATGGGTGATTTAAAAGGTAATAAAGACGGATTTTTATACCTTATGACAGAACAAAGAGTTATTAATCAGTTGATTATCCAAGAACTTTTAGACCAGGAAGCTGATGCCCGCGGAATAAAAGTTACAAACAAAGATGTTGAAGGCGCTTTGAAAAAAATTATGGATGAAATGGGCGGAAGAGAAAAACTTGCAGAAATTCTTAAACAAAACGGTGTAAGCCCTTCTCAATTCAAAAAAGATGTAAAAAATCAGGTAAGAATGCAAAAACTTGCTGATTCAGCAGGAAATATTAATATTACAGATAAAGATTGCGAAAACTTCTATAAGAAAAACCCTGCTAAGTTCAAAAATCCTGAACAAGTCAGAGCATCACATATTCTTATTGCAGCAAATCCTTACCAAATCGGTGAAGATTTAAAAGCAAAAGCTAAAAAAGAAATCCCGACAGAAGAATTGAAAAAACAAGTTGAAGCTGTTGTAGCAGAAAAACAAGCGTTAGCAGAAAAACTTGCAAAAGAATTACAAGCTGATAATTCAAAATTTGCTCAGTATGCTAAAAAATACTCAGAAGACCCGGGTTCAGCTAAACAAGGCGGAGATTTAGGCTTCTTTGCAAAAGAACAAATGGTTCCTGAATTTTCAAAAGCAGCATTCTCAGCAAAACCAAATACAGTTTCTGATGTTGTAAAAACACAGTTCGGTTATCACATTATTATGGTAAACGACCGTCGTGAAGCAGGTGTAACACCTTATGAAAAAGCTAAAGACAGTATCAAAGACTATTTAAGAACTGAACAACAAATAAAAGCTTTGGATGAATTAACCGAAGCAGCTAAGAAGAAAGCAGATATCAAGTTCATGGATGAAAGATACAACCCTGAAGTTATCCAAAAGAAATTAACAAGACAGGTAGATGACGCTACAGGCGGAGCTGCAACAAGAGAAAAAGAAAAAGCAAAAAAGAAGTAAATGGTTGAAAATTAAGTATAGATTAAAGCCCTTCCAAAGTTTTGGAAGGGCTTTTTGTTGAAATTATCAATTTAGCCGCTATTTATCCCTAAAAATACATTAAACAGAGGATTGAATCTGACTCTTAATCTTTTAAAATTATATTGGGTGTTTTATTAAGAATTTTGGGAGGCGTTATGGATAGGATTATAGACGAGAATATAGATTTTTATATGCCCGGCAATGAAGATATGTCTGAATCTATTACGCAAAACTGGACAGAACAAGCCTTGGAATGCTATTCCATAAATTGCGATTGTAAACAATGTTCACTCTCCCGTGGTCATTATTCTTTTATTTGTCAAATGCCAAAAGTAATCGACGTGTTAATTCAAACAGTCGGGGAACCCGATATTCGCAAGACTGCTTGAAAATTTTTGAAAAACCTCGAATAGTAAAAAAATAGCCATAAACTTATGTTTTATGGCTTTTTATTATGTATGTGTCTGGTAGTCGTTATTTTTTCTATTTCTCTACAAAACTGTTTTCATGGAAATGAATAAGTTTTGCAAGCTGCCATTGTTTGGCTTGAATTTCTTGTATACGGTCTTTAATGTCGTCTAATTCTTTCAAAAGTGTCGGCAAATCCTTGTTTTGTCTTGTGTAGACTACAGAAATCGGTGACTCTTCTTTTGTGACATCTTCTGCCCAAGAAGGCAGAAAACATCCTGATTCAAATAGTTGTTTTTCATTCATATCACATATCTCCAAAATCAAGCAGCTATTAGCCTCTATCTGCAATCAGTGAATGGAAAAAATCCACTAATTTGAAATTACCGTATTTAAACGCATAAGGTTTTCTTGAATATTCGCTGTTTGTAATTTTATTTAATGTATTCATTTCTTCATCATTTAAAGAGCCGAAATCAAAGCTTGTCATTTCAGCATAATCTACCATTAAATCTTCTACATCCATAATCTTTTTGTCTGACATTGTATACACTCCTTAGTATTTTCTAATTACAAATTCTATATCGGCTCACTTTTGAAAAAACTTTAAGATTTTAACAAACATTGTTACATATATTAACATTTTGACTTCATGGGGTTTAAAAACATAAAGACATGATTTATACTATGAATGTAGTAAGTTTGTGGATAAAGTCAGTTAGTGTGGTTAATCCATGCCGTCTGTTTGCAGGATTGATTTTCTAACTATATGAGGTAGAATTGTTTAGTAATGTAAAACATTGTGATAATGTTAGCAAAAAAATTTTATCACATGGATTATAAACAGAAATTACAGGTAGCGTAGATTTGGAAAACGTAGATAATAAAGAAGTAAAGAAAAACACTAAAGGAAAGAGTAAGACCTTAAATTCTAATCCTATCAGTAAGGCGAAGTTGCCGATTGACGGGATAAAGATGATTTCGGTTCCAAAAGATGCTGCGCAAAATAATAATGCTGTACAGGAAGAAGAATTAAAATTAAAGAAAACTCGCAAAAATCTTAATAATTTGATTAAGCCAATTTCTGTAGCAGAAGAAGAAAGTCTTAACAGTATTGTTGAAACTATTAATAGTTTCAATATAACAAGAACCAAACCGCGTTCTTATACTAATACTTATACCCAAAGTACTAACCCGATTAGTTCAAATATAAATTATTTTGAGATTTTAAGATGTTTTTCTGATGCTTTTCAAAATAATAAAAATCTTGTCGATTTATTTGCTAAGCTTAATGATATTTTTGTAAATAAACTAAAATGTAATTTTATCGCTTTTGGTTTGTTGCATGAAAAATCAAAATGTATTAATTTGAAACTGTTCAGTAAGACAGGTAATACATATTCTTCAAAAGTATTTTTATCAGATGAAAATAACCCGATTATAAAATGTTATCAAAATAAAGTTATAATCGATAAAGACAATATCAATTATCTGAATATCCCGTATTTGATGAAAACAAGTTCGGTAATTGTTCCGATGATGTCAGTAAATAGATGTATCGGGGTAATGCTTATCGGACAAGATGTTGCTAATATTAAAATCAGTCTTGCAACATTTTTTGCAAATTATATGGGAATGTTTGTTCATAACTTCCAATTAATTGAGCAGACAAGTAAATTTGCAAATACCGATAATTTAACATCATTGTATAATCACAGAGGATTTCAGGAAGTTTTGGCAAATGAACTTACCAGAGCTAAAGAAACAAATACTCCTTTGTCGGTTGTAATGTTTGACGTTAATAATATTTCTAAAATTAACAGAGAACTCGGACACGCAAAAGGTGACGAGGTTATCAAAACTATTGCCGAAAAGATTAAACAAAACATAAGAGCAAATGATTCGGCAGGTCGTTACGGCGGAGATGAAATTGCTGTAATTATGCCAAATACAGACACAAAAGATGCGAAATATCTTGCAGAATACATAACATACTGTCTGTCTTGCTGTTTTGTGGATGATGTGGGACCGATTAAGGTATCTGTGGGTATCTCAACATATCCTGAGTGTACAATTGACCAGGAAAAACTTCTTATTTTGGCTGAACAAGCTATGTTTATATCGCAGGCAAGAGGTTACAAAGAAGGAATGTCAGCTATAGTAAGTTCATCAGATTTTAACTTCTGGGATGATATGGCATTAAATTCATTTGCGGAAGTTCTTGCAAAACGCCACTCTCAAATCGGTATAAACTTTGAAGAAGAACTTGTTCATAAGTTTAACCAAGAAGAAATAGTGAACCATACTCACTTAATGGAAATGGTTACATCACTGGCGGGTGCGATTGACGCAAAAGACCCTTATACAAAAGGTCACTCAACATCGGTTTCAAGATACTCAGAAGCTTTAGCCCGAGCTGTAAATCTTCCTGAACAAGAGGTTGAACGGATTAAAATCGGTGCGTTACTTCACGATGTCGGAAAAATCGGTATTCCTGAATCTGTTCTGAAAAAACCGGGTAAATTAACCGATCAGGAATGGGAAATTATGAAACAACACCCTACAATCGGTGCTGAAAAGGTTCTTGAACCAAATGACGCTTTAAGAGATTTAATCCCTATAGTTAAGTATCACCACGAAAGACTTGACGGTAAGGGTTATCCTGAAGGCTTGAAAGGTAATCAAATACCTCTTGCAGCAAGAATTGTGTCTGTTGCCGATGCTTACCACGCACTTGTCAGTGACAGGCCGTACAGAAAAGGTATGCCGATTGAAAAAGCTTGCGCTATATTAAAAGAAGGAGCAGGAACTCAATGGGATAATGATTTGGTTCGACAGTTTATATCAATCGCACCATCTCTTACTACAAATGTTTAACATAAAAAAGCGACCTGAGATTTTATCTCAGGTCGCTTCTTATTCTTATAATAATTGAATTTGTGACTCATCTTTATCCCTATCAGGATAGTAAAGTAAAATTTCTTTTTGACGTTCGTTAAAAGTTCCTATGGTACCTGTTTTTGCCAAGAAATCATCATCTTTTTTATTTGGATATTCGGTATGACGACCTGCTTCCATTGCTAAATCCTTATTTGCGTTTTCTATTTCAATACATGCTGCCATTGCCTGAAAATATCTTGATTTATCAGGTTCTTCAAGTTTGTTTGGGTCAAACTTTTGCATTTTTAAAACCATTAATAGCGGATTAGTATTTGACTTATGTTTAGCTTCAATTTCTTCCATCGTTTTTCTGGCTTCTGCATAAGTTATGCCCATTGAAGACTTTTTCTTGTCTAACTTTTCAAGTGCTGCATCTCGTTTTTCTTTTAGTTCTGTTAATTTTTTTATTAACTCGTCTAAATTACCTATACCGCCAGAAATCCCTATTGGTATTTGAAGTTTTTCTCCGGAGTCACTAATTTGTTTGAATAATTCACCAATTTGTTTCCTTTTTTCAACTTCTTCAGGTGACATATAAATACAACAACCTGTTGTTGCTGTTGAGTCATTTTGTGCTACCGGACGTAAAGATAAGTCTGCCATAGTAAATTTCCCCTTAATTTTTGTTGTTCCCCTAAATAATTCGTATGTTTATTTATACAAACAAATTTTTTCTAAAAAAATTGCTTAATTTCGTAATAATTTGTAATAAAAAAGAAAGAATCCCAAATCTGGGATTCTATATTACCTTCCACACTTTTTACCTACTACACTATAATTGTACGTTTTTACTTTCGTATTCAATACCCATTTCTTTAAGGGTTTTGATAAAGTTTTGAGCACAAATTCTTTGAGCTTCCGGCGGTACAATTCTTAAGATTTCGACTGTTCTTGAAATAACAGGGTCTTTGTCGTACCAACGGTTGTTTGCATTTACGGGTTTAACCATTGCATAAAACTTATCTATTGTTTCTTTTGAAACTTTTTCTTCAATTTTTTGCAGGAAAATCTCTGCTTGAGCTCTTAATTCTGTCTGATAGTTTCTCAAAAGCTCAATAACTTCTAATAATAACGGGTCATGATCATACCAACGTTTATAAGTAGGACTCATTATGTGTACCCTCCGTTAGGTTTATTGGGGATTCATCATTTCTACGTTCGATTTTCCCTCCTAACAATCTTATCTTACTTTCGAAGTTTTCGTATCCTCTATCTATATGATGTAGTTTTTCAACAACAGAGATTCCCTCAGCCATTAGCGCCGCAACTACAAGTGAAGCACCTGCACGTAAATCGCTTGCCGTTAGTGTTGCGCCTGAAAGTTTTTTTACACCTTTAATAATTGCGTGGTTTCTGTCTTGGTGAATATCAGCGCCCATTCTGTTTAAATCAGGCACTTGCATAAACCTGTTTTCGTAAAGGCTTTCTGTTATTATTCCGACACCGTTTGCGGTTGTCAGAAGTGTCATAGCCATAGACTGTAAGTCTGTCGGGAATCCCGGGTATGGCTGAGTGACAAAATTTATTGAATTTAAACGGTTTTTGCAGCTTACTTCCATTGATGTAGGGTCTAAAAGCTTGATATTTGCACCCATTTTTAACAATTTATCCGTAAAGAATGTCAAGTGAGCCGGGTAGATATTTTTGATAATACCTTTACCTTTTGTTGCAATAATTGCGGTCATAAAGGTTCCTGCTTCAATTCTGTCAGGAATTGTTGTGTATTCAATCGGGTGAAGGTCGGCTTGTTTAACCCCGTTTATTATGATTTCAGAGGTTCCTGCACCAATAATATCAGCGCCCATAGTGTTTAAGAAGTTTGCCAAATCAACAATCTCAGGCTCTTGAGCTGCGTTTTGAATTTTGGTTGAACCTTCTGCAAGAACTGATGCGAGCATAATATTTTCTGTTGCCCCAACTGACGGGATGTCAAGGTAAACGTCAGAACCTACAAGTTTGTTGGTTTTAGCATGTACGTAGCCGTTTTCGATTTTAATTTTTGCGCCCAGTGCTTCAAGTCCTCTAATGTGGAAATCAACACGTCTTTCGCCTATCGCGCATCCTCCGGGAAGTGCTACACGAGCTTCTTTGCAACGGGAAATTAAAGCTCCCAAAACAATAAATGATGCTCTCATTTTACTTACCAATTCATAACTTGCGTTTATACTGGTAATATCTGTAGCATCAATTGTAAGTGATTTTTCTTCTCTGTTATAACTTGTTTTACAACCTAATTGCGCAATTACATTAAGCATAATCTCAACGTCTGTCAAATCAGGTACATTGTATATTTTTGATTCGCCTTTTGCTAAAATCGCTGCTGCCATAAGCTTTAGCACCGAATTTTTAGCGCCGCCTATTGAAACTTCACCTTTTAGCGGGGTTCCGCCTTTTATATAAAATCTTTCTACCAACTTAGCCTCCGAAAGAAATCTTCATCATATCTTACTATATATAATAATACAACCCGAGCGCTTTGATGTAAATAAATTAAATTATGTAAAGATATTTAGTCTATATATATGACAAATTCTGTTAATTTATTTCATATAATAAAAAAATGGACGAAAAGGTTTTAGACCAAAAATACGTAGATTTTATTCAGAATTTGATAGATCAGGTTGCGCCGCTGCTGCCTGAAGATGTTAATGAGCTTCAGAAAAACTATTTGACGACAAATATGAAAAAATCTGCAACTTTGCTTGCCGAATCAATGCAGGATACTGAGGAGTTTAAGAATTTAGATTTTGAAAATCAGTGTTTTTATATTCAGGTAATGGCAGAGTGGTCGTTTCATAAGGAAATTGACCTGTTTCGTTCGGGGATTCCCGCAAAATACTGGAAAGTTGTTATGCAAAAGATTTGGTATGCTATGTGGGAAGTTATGTATGCATGCGTGAAAAACGAGGCGCCTGAAGCGGTTGTACTATCGCTTGTAAAACGGTTTGTGGATAGAACGTATAATGATGCGGTTGAAGAGTTAAAAGAATCTGCCGTGATTGATGATACGGTTGAAGAAAAGGCTAAAGAACAGTCAAATATTGATAAAATGGCGCAAGAAATTAAGGCTGATGATGAAGCTAATGAGTTAAAAGAACGCATTAAGACAATCGCATTAAGGTTGGTTCTGGCGATTGTGATAAGTATAGTTGTCACGTTTGTGATATTAAAGTTTAAAATTATCGGTCTTGCTGTGATAATGTCGCTGTTGGTTGTTTATAATCTGATACCCCTTAAACGTTAAAATTTAGTGTTATCCTGAATAATCCCTATCGTCACCCTGAATCAAGTTCAGGGTGACGATAAGAGTTTTTCAAGGTTGACGACTACTTATGAGTCATTCCGGATTTTATCAATGTTAGTTTTTTTTATTAGAGTTTGCAGATATAAAATTAGAAACGACCTGGCATCAGGTCGTTTCTTAAAATTATTATTCAACGTATTCTTCTAAGCGTTTTTTGCGGTTCGGGTGACGCAATTTTCTTAGCGCTTTTGCTTCGATTTGTCTGATACGTTCACGAGTTACGCCGAACAATTGTCCTACTTCTTCCAATGTTCTTTGGCGTCCGTCGTCCATTCCGAAACGTAATCTCAATACGTCGCGTTCACGTGGTGATAGTGTACAAAGAACTTCGGCTAAATCTTCTTTTAATAATTCAGAAGCTACCATTTTTACAGGAGCATCAGCTTCTTTGTCTTCAATAAAATCACCTAATCTTGAATCTTCTTCTTTACCGATTGGGGTTTCTAAAGATAAAGGTTCTTGTGCTATTTTAATAATTTCGCGAAGTTTCGGGATTGAAACGTTCATTTCGGCAGCCAATTCATCTTCTGTCGGTTTTCTTGACAAGTCTTGTGCAAGTTTTCTTGTAACTTTTTTCAATTTGTTAATTGTTTCAACCATGTGAACAGGAATTCTGATTGTTCTTGCCTGATCAGCGATTGCTCTTGTAATTGCTTGTCTAATCCACCAGGTTGCATATGTTGAGAATTTGAAACCTCTTTCGTGGTCGAATTTTTCGGCTGCACGGATTAAACCTAAGTTACCTTCCTGGATTAAATCTAAGAATAACATTCCGCGACCTACGTATTTTTTAGCGATACTTACAACTAATCGAAGGTTTGCCTGTACAAGTTTTCTTTTTGCAATAGCACCGGGGGTTCCGCCTTCTAAAATCTTTCTTGCAAGTTCGATTTCTTCGTTTGCTGATAAAAGTTTAATTCTGCCGATTTCGCGTAAATAAAGTCTGACAGGATCATCAATTGCAATGTTTTTAGGGATTTCCATATCAGAAGGGTCTGCTTCTTCTACGTTGTGAAGCATATAAATATCTTCAGAACTTACTTTATCTCCCATTTTTGAAGTTACGATATCTTCGATATTATCTGTTGAAATATCAACGTTCATGTAATTAATATCATGGTCTGATTCTATAACAGAATCTTCGCTAATATCTTGTAAATCAAGTGTTTCATCTTCCATTACACTGACTATTGAAGAGCTTTGTCTTTTCTTTGTCATCTAAATTTTCTCCGATTTTTGTCTTATTTTCTTTATTTTATCTCTTAGTTGTATTTGAATTTTAAGGGCTTGAGGGTCATCATCGCTGATGTTTCGGTATAGTTGCTTCGTTTTTTTTGTTTCTTCAACTCGTTTGCAATGATTAATTTTAGCAATCGTTTCAAGGATTACATTTTTGAAATCTTCATCGCCCAAACCTCTATACACTTCCGATAATCCTATCAACTCCTGTAAAACTTCTTGTGCCTCAGGTGTTTCAACGAATTCGGTATATAAATGTTCTATTAATTCTTTCACATTATTTACGGTATATATTAATTTGTCAATTGTAGATTTTACATTTATTAATATTTCGTCGTCAAACTCTGTGTCACCTATTAGTTCATTTATTTGAGTAAATGTATAAGGGCTGTCGTTTACCAAAAAAACGCTCAATAAATTTTTTTGCGCTTTTTTTATTATAGAATCTTTTTTTGTTACATTCTTAATAATTCTTTCTGTCTGCGGAAGGTTTGCATGCTCGAAAACCTTCATCTCAGAACGGATTGCGCCTGCATCTATTCCCAGAGTTTGAGCTACCATATCTATGTATTCCGAACGAATTATTCTGTTTTTGATTTCTGATAAAACAGGGATAATTTGTTTGATAAACTGTGCTTTTTCTTGCGGAGTTTTGTAATTATCTTTTGTTTTTAGGATGCTGTTTAATTGAAAATCAATGAACAGCGGAGCGTTTTCCATATACATTTTGTATGCATCAGCGCCGACAGAGCGAACAAATTCATCAGGGTCTTTACCCTCCGGTGGTGCGATTACTCTTATTTCACAAGCATATTTGTCTTTGTCTGAAGCTACGTAACTTTCATCAAACTGTTTAATATCGCCTAATCCTGCAAAGACGTCTTTAATAATCTCAGCGCCTCTTGCCGTAGCTTTTTGTCCCGCAGAATCCGTATCAAAAGATAAGTAAATCCTTCTTGACTTTGTATATCTTGATAATAGTTTTACGTGGTCTGCTGTTAATGAGGTTCCGCAAGATGCAACGCAGTTTTCTATTCCGTGGGCTTGAGAAGAAATTACGTCAAAATAACCTTCCATAAGTATTACGGAATCGTTTTCGCGGATTGAATCCTTTGCTGTGTAAAGTCCGTATAATAATTTCCCTTTATTATATATTAAAGAGTCTGATGAATTTAAGTATTTCGGAGTTTGGTCTTTTTCTAATGCTCTGGCGCCAAACGCTACAAATTCTCCGTTTTCGTTTTGGATAGGGATAATTACACGGTTGCGAAAACGGTCAATATATCCGCCTTTTTCACTTTTTACAACAAGTCCTGCTTTTTCCAGAACTTCATTTGAAAAATCTTTTCTAAGTTCATCATAAAGCACTGTATAAGCTTTCGGAGCTATTCCGATGTGGAACTTTTTAATAATATCGGTGCCGATTCCGCGTTTTGTAAGATATTTTAGTGCAGCTTCGGCATTTGAATCTTTTTGGCGTATTAATAAATCATGATAATACTCTGCCGCAACCATTGTTGCTGTCAGCATTTGTTCTTTTAACTCTCTTGAGGAGCCGTTGTTATTGTGATATTTCGGGACTTCAATACCGAATTTTTCAGCTAATTCGGCTATTACGTCTTTAAACTCCATATTACGGATTTTCATGATGAATTTTAAAGCATCACCCGCTTCGCCGCAGCTGAAACATTTATAAATTCCTAAATGCGGAGTTACACAAAATGACGGGTTTTTATCCTTGTGAAACGGGCATAATCCCCAGTAATTGTTGCCTTTTTTCTTTAAAACAACATACTCTGATACTACGTCTACTATATCTAAACGTTCTTTTATTTGTTGTATTACTTCATCCCACGTTTCAGCCATAACAAAATTGTAACATCAACATAATTTTTAGAACAATTTTTTCATCTTTTCGGATGATAAATCTACAACAAAATTTGTGTAGCCATAATTATTTTATGCCCGTCGGGATGATTTTCGTTGTCGCAAAATACATAGTTAAGCATAAATTTTAGTGCCTGACCTTTGATAAACCAATTTAAACCAACGGTGTATTCCCGTTTTAAATCATTTGAAGCATTTGTGTTTGGGTCAAATTGGTCAACTCTGCCTAAAAGCTGCAAGTAGGGTTTAAATTTCCACCCGACTGTTGCAGCGTATCCTTTTGCTTTGTTTGCACTTATTCCGTTATATCCGCTGTAACCGTCTGCTATTGCAGCTTCAAAATTTGTCCATAATTTTTTATGATGATATGATGCGTAAACGCTGCCGACACTGTAGTCTATTCTGTTATGCCCGCCGTTAAAACCGCCGCCGATTGTTACTTTGCCGTATTTTTTTGATTTGTTGCCTAAGGGTTTAAAGTTTACCCAGCCGTTAAACTCTGTTCCCGGAACTCCGCTTGTAATAAATCTTCCCGAACTTCCGACAGATATATTGTAATCGATATATTGATAGTTTCCAATAAGTTTTGCCGCTATAGATTTTGAACCGCCAAAATTTCTTGCAATTTGCGAGCGCGCAACAAATGGTAAAATATATGTTGATGTTCCGCCTTCAACACCTGTTTGAACCCTTGAATATCCGACAACAATTTGATGATTCGGGATGCTTGTGTTTACAAAATAAGCATCTGAAAACAGTCGGTCAATATAATTCATTCCTGATGTCTTAATCGGGTTAAATGCAACTTTAAATTTGTAATTAGGGTTTTTAAATGAACCGTATACACCGATTTGTGTTACAAGATTATCATATTCCGTTGAATAATCAGGTGCCCATAAAGAGCTTAATGAACCTCTGTATGCTCCGTATACGTGAGTTTTACTAAGCGGACCTTTTTCGTAGTTATGTGTTAATTCTTTTTGGTATAAAAATGACGGGATATCTGTTCTGCTGATTTTACTGTGGTAAATTTTTCCTAATAATGTATCTTCATCGATTATACCGTCACCGTCTTCGTCAAGCATTTTAAAAAGCTCAAAGTCTAACTCGGTGTTATCTTTAAATCCGTTGTCATCATCTTCATTATTAACAAAATCCAAATTAAAATGTTTTTCTTTTACTGCGATATCGGATTCCGTATTTAAAATTACTTCATTTTCCTGAACTTCTTCACGAAGTTCTTCGGTTAAATCTTCTTTAGCATTTGCGCAAGTTGATAGAACCGTTAAACACAAGCTTATTAACAGTATTTTGAATAACCGTTTCATAACTGTAAATGATTATAACATAATTTTTTTATAAATTACTTAAATTTTGATTTTTGTAGTATATTCATGTTATGCCGAATAAAATTAAAAAAGAAAAATATACAAAAGTTAAAGCCCCGATTGTAGAAGCTCTAAAAACAGCTTATAACAATCCGACATATCAGTTTCATATCCCGGGACATACTAAAGGTTTGGGAACACTACCGGGTTTTAGAAAATTAGTCGGTAAAAAAGCTTTAATGGTTGATACTACGGATGAATTTGATAATTTGGGTACTCTTACTCCTGCAACAGGTCCGATAAAAGAGGCTGAGGAACTTGCTGCACAGGCTTTCGGGGCTAAAAGAACTTTCTTTTTATTAAACGGCTCAACTGTCGGAAATCTCGCTATTGCAATGGGATTAACCAAAAAAGGTCAAAAAGTTATTGTTAACAGAAATTGCCACCGTTCTATTTTAACGGGTTTGATTATCTCAGGCGCAGAACCTTTATGGATTATCCCTGAAAAGCTTAATGATTGGGGCTTGTGGGGTAATATTGATTCTAAAGAAATTGAAAAACTTTTACAACAAAATGATGATGTTTCAATGGTTTGGATTACAAATCCGACTTATGAAGGTGTTGTGTCTGATATTGAATCTATCTCAAAAATCTGTAAAAAATACAATGTTCCTTTAATTGTTGATGAGGCTCACGGTTGTTTGTGGAATTTTAACGAAAAACTTCCGACTACATCATTAAAGCTTGGTGCTGATATTGTGGTTCATTCACTTCATAAAACGGGTGGAAGTATGAGCCAGTCTTCAATGCTTCATATTAGTGAAAATTCTTGTATAAATGAAGCTGATGTTGAAAGAGCTTTGATGCTTCTACATACAACAAGTCCATCTTTAATGCTTTTAGGCAGTCTTGATGCTGCCAGAGCTAATCTTCAAAGTGAACGTGGTCAAAAACAATTATCACGCGCGATTGCGAATGCAAAATACTTACGCTCCGAAATCGATAAGATGAAAAGTATTCATCAGTTGAAATCAGGTTTTGGGTATAAAACGGATGTTACAAAAGTATTTATTAAAGCAGATGGGCTTTCAGGTAAAAGATTAGAGTCAATTTTAGAGATAGATTTCGGTATAGAAGTTGAAAGTGCCTCAGATGAAGGTTTATTGATTCTTTGTAATATCGGTAATAAGCGTTCTGATTTTGAGTATCTTGTAAATTGTTTGAATAAAATAGATAATCATAATTACAAAGATATTTACTATCTTGAAAATAAAAAACACATGCCGATGTTAACTCCGATTATTAAGAAAAGCCTTCGGGATGCGTATTTTTCCGAAAAAGAAATTATCCCAAAAAGTGAAGCTGTCGGAAGACTTTCAGGTGAAGTCGTGGCAGAATGCCCTCCGGGAATTTCAATTCTATTGCCGGGTGAACTAATAACAGAAGCTCACCTTCCGTATTTGACGGATTACGATGTAATTGAGGTTTTGAAGTAGAAATTAAAGTTTTTTGATTTTTTGCCGTAAACATGCTCGGTTACTTTCTTAAATATGAAAGAGGACGTCTATGTTTAATTCGGTAAATAATCCTTTTGGGCAAAGAATTGAGTCTGCCTTATCTACAGGGCAAGAAAAACGCCAACAACAACAGCAAGAACAGCAAGAAGAAAAAAAGTATCTTGAAAATGACGATAAAGACGAAGTTCAAATCGGAGAACTTCCGCCATTAACGGAGGATGAAGTTCTTTCAATGACTTATAATTATATTTCACGGTTAAAGTCTGAGCATGAAAACGAACCGAAAGTTATTGAAAAATTAGACAAATTTTTGAAAAGATTTGATGTAATGAAGTTTATGAAACAGCATCAGGGCATGACAAGTGCGGATTTTCATATGATTATGTTTAACGAAACCGCCAACCTTGTAATGTAATCGGGGTTTATCTGAACCCTGCTGATTCTTTCATCATTTCTTTGGTTGTTCTACCTGCTCCATTTATAAAACATCTTCGGTAAAAATTTGTTTCAAGGTTTGGTTGAGTAAAATAAACATCTTTTACGTAAGTTTTCCCATTTACAATAGCTGTTTCGTGAACAGATAATGAAATTGGAAAAATATCTTGTCCCCATTTATTCGGACCCTTTCTGCCGTTTATGTCTATTGCCATTCTACCGGGAAAACTCGAATTATTAGGTTGATAATAAGTCATAAATATCATACTATTGTCAAAAACATAAGCTCTTTTTGCATTTTTAAAGTCATAGGAATCACAGCCTGATGTAGGATAATTATTAGGTATACAACCTTCTGTAACAGGGTTGGTTTCGCAAGAGCGGGTTGCTCCCATTGTTCTTGTGAATGCATGAATAAACGCATTACATTCTGCTGTTGCATCCGATACACTCTTCTTTTCCATTCTTAATCCTTGTTCGTCGATATCAGCAAAAGGAACCGTTCCATAATAGCAGGCATAAATGCTTCCTCTGTCAAATTGAATGCTTTTTAGTGCAGCTTCCATTTTGGCATAAGCTGAACGAAATTCGGCAAGTCTTGCACGCTGTTGAATGGAAGCTCCTATTGTTGACAAGGTTAATGTTGCCAAGCACCCGATTAAAGTTAGTGTGACCATTATTTCAGAAAGTGTAAACCCTGATTTTTTTAAATTAATTTTCATAACCGATTATCCAACCATTAAAACTATATTATTATTTTAACATATATTACAGACTCAGTCAATTGATTATTCTAGTTGTGTTAACTCAGAAAGACTTGACAAAAAGTTCGGCATAGTAAATAATATAAGTGTAGGGCGAGAGCCTTTAGACTTAAGCAACACTAAAGACTTTGCTACGCACCCTACGGTTTAATCAATTTCAATGTTACTAAGAGTAAGTCAAATGCTATTAGTAGCATTATTAATTTGTCAACCATAGTTTCCAGCCCTCCTTTTGTCCAATTTCTACGTAAATTGTGTGTGACGAAGTGGCAGTGTGCCAGCCCTACAAGGTTGTTTTACCACAAAAACCACTTACGCTCTCGGGTGGGTTTGGTCGTAGACCTCTTTCATATGCTGCATTGATATGTGGGTATAAATTTGGGTGTTTGAAATACTGGCATGTCCCAGTAGTTCTTGAACAACCCTTAAATCTGCACCGTTTTCTATCAAATGTGTTGCAAAACTGTGACGAAACATGTGCGGAGTAACTTTTTTAGGCAGTTCAATTTTTTCGACAATGTTGTTTATCACGTTGCGAATCATTTTTGTTTGAAGACGATAACCTGTTTTGTTTATAAATACAGGGGTTTCATCAGTAATCGGAGGAAGGGTAAACCCTTTGGCAATCAGTGGTCTTGCAAAGTCTATATAACCTTGCAGGTAAGATTTAGCTCTGTCTGTAACAAGAATAATCCGTTCTTTTGCGCCTTTACCAAAAACCGTAATCTCGTTATTTTCAAGGTTAAGATTTCCGAAATTCAGCCCGCTTAGTTCGGATACACGCATTCCGCTTGCCCAGAGAAGTTCTAATATCGCACGGTTTCTATATCCAGCGGGTGTATCTATATTTATGTTGCTTAAAATTTGTTCTATCTCATCCGTTGTTAGGAATTTTGGCAACGATTTCGGTCGTTTAGGGGATATTAAGTTTTCGGCAGGATTATTTTCTGTTTTTTTCTCTCTATTCAAGTATTTATAGAAGGTTCGCAGAGATGCAATCTTTCTTGCGACTGTCGTTTTTTTATAATTGAATATCTGAATATAATGCAAATATTCACGGATTTTTGAAAAACTTACCTGCTCGCAATCCTCATTTTCAAGCCAGATTAAATAGCTTAAAATGTCCGCGTAATAAGCTTTTGCGGTATGCTGCGAAAAGTTCTTCTCTACTATTATGTATGATTTAAAATCATCTAAATCCTGTCTTGCTTTTGAAGTCAGTGCCATATGTTAACCTTATTGCTTTTTTCTGACAACTATTATACAATAATTTTATAAGATTTAGAATAGTAGTAAAATAAAAAGTAGGTGAAAACATGAATTGTAAAAAATTATTAGTTACGTCAATGTTATTGACAGCTTCTATTTTATGTACAAATCCATCGTTTGTTTCTGCTGAACCTATAAAAGCTCAGGTTTCAAAAAGTTATGTCGATATTGATAAAATGATTGAGTATAACAACTATGAAACAGCTGATCAGAAGTTAAAAGAAATTTTATCAAAAAATCCTAATGATTTGGATGCAAAAGCCTTACAATTGATTTCTCAGGCTAAACAGTACAAGTTGGCTCCTGCTCAGTCAGAATTAGACAAACTTTTAAAAAAATATCCTAACAAACCTGAATTTCACTATGCACAAGGTTTGATTTATTTAATGAGAGAAACATCTTCTGACGTTGAATATATTAAGAATATTAAAAACCTTTCAGAAGCAGCTATTCAGGAATTTGTTACTGCTGTCGGTTTAGACAGTACTTATTACCAAGCTTTTAACGCTATGGGTGTTGCAACTTTAAAACTGGGTAACAAAAAAGATGCGCAGGATTTATTCCAAACAGCATTAAAAAATAACCCAAATTTTGCACCTGCTTATGATAACTTAGGTAATATTGCAATGCTTGACGGTGATTTGGATCAAGCTGAAAAATATTACTTACAATCACTAAAATGTAACTCTCACAACCCGACTTCTATGTATCATATGGGTCAGGTTGAAGCAAGACGCGGTGATTATACAAAGGCTTTAACATGGTTAAACCACTCATTGCATATCAACCCTAATTCATCTCCGGGATGGAATTTGCAAGGTGAATTATACTTGAGACAAGGCAATCAGCCTGCTGCTATTAATTCATTCAAAAAAGCAATCCGTGTAAAACCTGAAAACTCTAAACCATATATCAACTTGGCAGGAGTTTACGAAAGACGTTCTGACCATGAATTTGCTATGGAAGAATTAAAAACCGCTATTATTTTGAACCCTAATTACAAAGAAGGTATCTATAGAGTTGCTAATATGTCATTAGTTACTAAAAAATACCCTCAAGCGCTTGAATATTATTCAAGATTATTAGGTGACGCAACTTATAATAACAATGCTATCATCGGCTTAGCAAATACATATTATGAAATGTCTAAAGATACGGCAGATTCAAGAGATTTCACAACAAATAAAGATGTATACCTTGCATATGATTATGTAAACGAAGCTATTCAAAGAACTCCTAATGATTTGAAACTTCACTTGGCTAAAATTAAATTGGGTAAATTAACTCACCAAATGGAACTTACTCAGGATAATTTGAATTACATTGTACAATCTGCAAGTAACAGCTTAATGGATACAGTGATTAAAGGTGAGGCTTACCTTTCTTTAGGCAGAGAAAAAGATGCTGTTTACACATTTGAAAACGCAATTAACTTTGCAAACAGTGTAGATGATGAATTGTACTTAGCAGAAATTCTTGTTCAGCATAAACAGTTCAGAACAGCAAGAAAAGCACTTCAAAAAGTTTTAATGGCTGATCCTGATAACAGAATTGCATCAAACGGTATTCACTATATTGATTTGTGCGAAATGAAATCTAATGAATTCTTTGAAATTGCACTTCGTCAATTTAAAGAAGGAAATTACGCATCAACAATCGAATACTGTAACAGAGCAATTGACTTTTATCACAATGCGCCTTCAATTGCTAAGTTAAAAGCTCAAGCATACGAAGCAGAAGGAAACTACCAAGGTGCAGTTAAGTATTATACACAATACTTGGCATTGTCACCGAACGCAACTGATAAGAATGCGGTAATTCAAAGGATACAAGTGTTCCAACAGAAGATATGATGAAAAAATTCGACATCAGAAAAACATTTGAAACGTTTATGAAAGAGCCTCTTAGTATTTTAACTGAGGGGCTGTTTCAAATCGTGAATATTCAGTCAAATATTTTTAATCAGGAAAGCTCGTTCAGTATTGATTTTGTAAAAAATAAAACACAGTTAACTGTTGTAAATAACGAGAAAATGTGTAACTTATTTCAAACAGTTTTGTATAAGAAAAAAGTTCAGGAAGCTAAAGAAAAAGCTGAGGCAAAGGGGTAAAGGGGTAAATTAAAGATATGAAACCGTTTATGAATGCAAAGTTTTTAATAAGTGCGGAAAAATTAAGTCAGTGTCCTGAATATACTCTGCCCGAGTTTCCGCTTTTGGGGCGCTCAAATGTCGGAAAATCATCATTTATTAATGGTCTTGCAAATAATAAAAAGCTGGCAAAAACTTCAAATGTTCCGGGGAAAACAAGATTAATAAACTTTTTTAATTTTTCTGATGAATTTATGATAGCGGATTTGCCTGGGTATGGTTATGCAAAAGTATCTATTGAAGCGCGTAACAGATGGCAAAAGTATCTGGAAGAATATCTGTTAAAGCGTGAACAAATAACCTCGCTTGTCCAGCTTGTAGATGCCAGGCATGAAATTCAAAAAAACGATTATCAAATGAGGGAATGGGTTTTAGCTTATAACTTGCCTATTATAACTGTTGTGACAAAAGTTGATTGTATTTCAAAAAATAAGATTCAAAGCACATTGGCTCATGTTCGTAAAGAGTTTGGCGGAGAGATTTTCCCGTTTAGTGCGGTAGACAATCGTTATAACGAAAAGATTTTAGAATTTCTAACAAGCAATAAAAATGCCTGAGTCTTTTCACATACTACCAGGCAATAATTAAATTATAACTTTCTTTTTCATACATGTTGCATTTTATGCATAAACTTTTATTAAAAGAATTAATATTTCAATCCCTATTTGTTTTAACCATGTGTATATAGAATATTAGATATAAAAAGTTTTTTCTATTACCTGTTTGGCTAATATCATTTTTGATATAAATGATGTTGTTTTTGTGATATTATGATAACAAAGGAGAAAGATATGTATAATGTAAAATCAGTTACTGAGGATTTATACTGGGTTGGAGCAAATGACAGACGAATTTCGTTATTTGAAAGCGTTTATCCTGTTCCAAGTGGTGTATCTTATAATTCATACCTGTTAATGGATGAAAAAACAGTATTATTAGATACTGTGGATAAATCCGTATGTCATCAATTTATTGAAAATGTTGAACACCTTTTAGGTGACAGAACATTAGATTATATGGTTATCAACCACATGGAACCTGACCATTGTGCTGAAATTGAAACAATTGTGAGATTATTCCCTTATGTGAAAATTGTATGTAACGCTAAAACTCAATGTATGATTAAACAATTTTTTGATTTTGAATTTTCAGACGAACAATATTTACTTGTAAAAGAGGGTGATACTTTAAATACAGGACGTCATAATTTAACGTTTTTATTTGCGCCGATGGTTCATTGGCCTGAGGTTATGGTAACTTATGATACTGTAGATAAAATTTTATTCAGTGCTGATGCTTTCGGTGCTTTTGGAGCTGTAGACGGTAGTATTTTTGCTGATGAAGTAGATTTTGACCACAGATATATGGATGAAGCAAGAAGGTATTACACAAATATTGTCGGAAAATACGGAATGCAGGTTCAAGCATTGCTTAAAAAAGCGTCTGGTGTTGAAATCAATATGATTTGTCCGCTTCACGGGTATGTTTGGAGAAAAGATTTAGGCAAATTTATAGATAAATACCAAAAATGGTCAACTTACACTCCTGAAATTAATTCTGTATTAGTTGTGTATGCTTCTGTTTATGGCGGAACTCAGAATGCAGCCGAGATTCTTGCAGGAAAATTAGCGCAACTTGGTGTAAAAGATGTTAAATTGTATGATGTATCTGTTACACATCCGTCTTATATTGTAGCTGATGCGTTTAAGTATTCACATATTGTGTTTGCGTCAACAACTTATAATAACGGAATTTTTGTTAATATGGAAAACTTACTTCACGATATAGTTGCGCATAACTTACAAAACCGCAAAGTCGGAATTATAGAAAACGGTTCTTGGGCGCCTGTTTCAGGAAAGTTGATGTCAGAACTTATTTCTAAGATGAAAAATACGGAAATTATCGGTAGTCCGGTAAGCTTAAAATCAGCAGTAAATAAAGATAAACATGAAGAGTTAGAAAATTTTGCAAAATCAATTGTTGTAACAATGAAAGGAGAATAAGATGCTTGATAAGAAATTAGAAAATGCGTTTAATGACCAAATCAATAAGGAATTATATTCTGAATACCTATATCTGGGTATGAAAGCAATCTTTGCAGACCTTAATTTACCGGGATTTGTAAACTGGTTTGATGTACAAGTTCAGGAAGAAAGAGCTCATGCTATGGGTATGTTTGATTATGTTTTTGAACGTAACGGAAAAGTAACATTAGAAGCAATCGACAAACCTGAAATTAAAGGTTCAACACCATTAGAAGTTTTTGAGCAAGTGTTAGAACATGAAGAATTTGTAACTTCACGCATTAACGCTTTAATGGATGTAGCAGAAGAAGTTAAAGACAGAGCAGCATTATCATTTTTAGATTGGTATTTGAAAGAGCAAGTAGAAGAAGAATCAAATGTAGGTGGAGTACTTGCTAATTTAAGACTTATCGGAGATGATAAAAAAGCATTATTTATGTATGATAAAGAACTTGCAGCAAGAGTTTTTAACCCACCTGTAATAGGTTAATTTAAGTCTAAATCATAAGAGAATAAAAGCTTTGGGCGTAATGTCCGAGGCTTTTTTAATGTAAACAAATGTAACTAATAATCATCAAATGCTAAAGTTTTGAATCATGCTAACCGACATGGAAGTAGTGTGAAGGTATTATACTTAATAAAACTTAACAGTATGAAAATCAATTATATTGAAGTTTTAGGTATAAAGTATATATAAAAGATATAAAATAGAGTCAATTTTTTATTAAAAAAAACGTTAATAAAATTAAAGTGAAGAATAAACTTAGCAATTAATATGAAAGGATGATTGAAAAATGACAGAAGTGAACAGTGTTGCTATTGAACAGTTGCAAGCGCGAATAGTAGAATTACGAAAACCTGAAAACGGCGGTGTTGAGAAAAACCGTGCAGAAATTATCAGGTTAACCCAATTAATTTCAGACGCTCTAACAGGTAAAATTGACGGAGATATGGTAACAGTGACAACTGACCAGACAAAGGGCGGAGATT
>CAMDYM010000023.1 GCA_945910425.1 uncultured Candidatus Melainabacteria bacterium
TAATGCTAAGCGCAGAATTGTTAAATATTATACAATTTTAAAAATCGCAAGCCAGTTTGACAACAGATGTATTGGTGCATTTTTAAAACAATTTTCGCACAAACATCCCGAATACAAAATATCACCCTCAACTTTTTACAGAATCCGCCTAAAATACGCTCAATACGGTATAAAAGGACTTATACCAAACTATGCACCGGGTGCACAAAGTGCAGTATCACAAGAAATGTATGACGAATTTAAAAATTTGTATCTTAAACAAAATGCGCCATCCGCAAAAGAATGCGTAAAACAATTAGCAAATACCTACGATAAAATGTCTATTCCCTCTGTACAATGTTTCAGAAGGCTGTTATCAATTTATTGTTTTGAGTGTATTGAAATGATTTGTAGTTGTTACGGTGATGTGTATCATTATATGAGTATGAGCTTATGAAACAATTTCATACATTGCTCTATTATTTGCAGGACGGTTGATATCTTCTGAGCCTCCGACCGAATCAATGTATGTTCTTTCAGGCGCGTGTCCGACAACTTCAACTGTGTGTCCTTCCGTTTTAACGCATCTGTCAAAGTTTACTTTATTGTAGTTTGGTCCAAACATTACATTGGCATCAGGTCTTCCCATTTCGCGGCAAACTTGTTTTGCGTAATCAATAATCGCATCTGTGACTTCCGGGGCTGCCCCGAGTTTTCCGTTTGCTTCAAAACTATCAATTACAAATGTTAATTCTCCGTCAACTTTTGCAAAATAGCACATTGAATTTCCCATTGAATTTCCTGCTTTATCGACAATTTCAATCCCTTTGACAAATGAGTTCATCAAGTGCTGTGCTGCGGCAAATGAGTTGAAACTTCCAACTGATGTACAGCATCCGACGTGGTTGCCAAAGAATATGTTTCTGCCGATATCGTCGTTATCCCAAAGCCGTACAAATAATTCTTCGTTTGAATCCTTCAAGTCTTTTACTGCGTGGATATTTTTCTTGTGAATTTTTATGTGATCTAAAAATTCTTTTATTGCAGGATTTTCCTGTTTCCAGTAGTCGTTATTATCTATTGCTGCTTCTACGGCTTTCATAATTTTTGCCAATTCTTTTTGACTTGCCGAGTCAATTTGCATATCATTTAATATTTGGGTTAATTTTGCAACTTCATTTTGGTCAAGTTTTTGGGCAAGTTCAGAACTCATTTCGGTTTTCAAGTTTTCTTTTGCCGCTTTGAGAGCTTTTTCCACCTCAACTGTTAACTCAAATTTTTGGTATGAATTTTCGTCAAATTTTATCCAGCGGTCGTAGTCTAATCCGTTTTCTTGGAATAATTTGCGGGTTTCACGGTTTTCAGGCATTGAATCGTAGATGTCAGTTAATAGCTTGCCCGGGTTTGCTTTTATAAGTTCAAGAAGTTTTACAAATTGAGTTTTAAAACCACTGTTACTTGCTCCGCTAAACAGTTTGGCAAAGTATTTGCTGTCATATTGAATGTCTGCATTTAACAAACCTTCTGTTGGTTCAACCCCTAAAATTGTATAGATTTCGCGGTTGATAGCTTTATTAAATGTTTTTGTTTCGTTTGGCAGGTTAATGTGTGCCTCAACTTGTCCTGCTAAAGCTTTCATGACAACTTCATTTAATCTGCGGCGAGTATATTTTTCAGGGTTTGAAATAACGTCTTGTTTTTGCCGATTTAAAACTTCAAGATATGCTTGTTTTTTCGCTGCCGGAATTTTATCATTTGCTTCTACGCTTTTAATTTTCTTATCTAAGACTTCCAATTGCTTTTCAATCGGCGGTGGGGTTATGTATTTTTCTTGCAGGTTTTCATTTCGCAAGAATTTTCTTATTGTATCTTGTCTTGATTTCGGAACGTTAAATTCTCTTATAAATCTTTCGATTTGAATTTCGTACGGTGTATTTTTATCAGCAAAAATCCTATCGGCAAGTTCTTGTTGAGCGGTTGTCATTTCAGGGCTTTTTATGCTTGCGATAATATTTGTCAGAGCATCCGGAGATACTTTTTCATATAATCCCGCAATAACAGATAATTTTTCTAATCTTTGTTCAGGGTGTGGAAGTTTTGCAAGTTGTTCGGTCAGTAATTTTCTCTGTTTCACGTCTAATTTATCTAAAACCCTACAGTTTTCAAGCAGATTTTTTAATCCTTTGAATCTGTATTCAAGTGCGTGGAACAGGGATTTTTGTCCTGCCAGTTCAGTTATTGCTGTAATACCTGTATGGTTTTGGTGGATAAGAGTGATTACATCATTAACTGAAATATTATCGTTTATTCCGTTTAATTTTTTATAAT
Source organism: uncultured Candidatus Melainabacteria bacterium (assembly GCA_945910425.1). Taxonomy (GTDB): domain Bacteria; phylum Cyanobacteriota; class Vampirovibrionia; order Gastranaerophilales; family Gastranaerophilaceae; genus Zag111. The sequence continues at coordinate 2,308 of CAMDYM010000023.1, forward strand.
TCGGGCTGAAATATTCAACAGCATCAATAATCATATCAAGCTGTTTAGGAGATAAATTAACATAATCTGATATTGCTATATCAAAATGCTTCTTGACTGCATCTTTATTAGGGAATAGTCTTGGAAGTTTTGGCATTACATTATCATGAAAATTTTGAAAGTCTAAATCAGATAGTTTTGCTGCTCTTATTTTTTCAAAAGTATAAGGCTGATTATCTCCAAGACTTCTAATCTTAAGCAGATAATTTCTAAATCTTTCAAATTGTTGACGGTTTAATAAAGTGGCATCAACTATTTCATTGTTTCTAAATTCAGGTGCTCTTTCAAGCAAATATTTTAAGTTACTTAAAGTTGTTTGGTAGTCATTTTTTATAATATCATCTTTATATTGCGTTTTTTCAGCTTTTAGTAATTGAACCAGATAGGTTCCATGTTGCAGCCCACGATCACGGTATTTTTTAGCAAGCGGCAGGTAGTCTTTATAAAAACGTTTTAAACAAACATCATCAGATAATGTGTTTATTACATCATAGATGATATTTCCGTTATCATCATCGACGCGAATTTCAAATCCTTCGTCATTTTTTAGATATAGAGCATCACGCACTTGTTCATATTTATCTTTCGGAAGTTTTAATAATTCGCAAAGATGTTCTGTTGTCAGCGGATGTTTGGTTCTTGCAGGATTGTTTACCAACTCCGGAATCTTTGAAAGTCTGTCTACTACATCAACTTTTGCATCGTAATCGTTTGTTTCAATAGCCTTTTGGTAGAGGCTTGCAAACTGATCACGTAAGGTGTTTATCTCAACATCTAAATCTTTGAAATATTCAAATGATTTTAAGAATTCGACCATTTCCATATTTATTTTATCTAACGGATACTCTTTTGACAAATCAAATATTTTTCTGATATCGTATTCGCTAAACCCTTGAGCACTCATTTCTTGATATAATTTCAGCTTTTCAGGAGTATCAATAATATAATCAAGTTTTTGGTCATAGTCATAAGTGCTGTTTTTTTGATTTCTCAAAAGTTTTAATGCTTCAAATCTTTCGGCACGTTCTGTCGGTGCTGATTTCAGTATGTATTTAATTTCTTTTGGAGTTACACCTTCTTTATAAGATAGTTCCAGCTCTTTAAATTTCGGTAATATTTCAGTCATAACTTCCAGGCACTGTTCTCTTGTTTGGCATAATCTCAAGATGTCAGCTGTCCCGCAGTATGGTCCGCCTGAATGATAACATCCGTAGTGTTTACCCATTTCAGGAGAATATTGTAATAATGTGTGAGCCAAAGCTGTTTTATAGTCAAGAGCTTCTCCGTATTCGTCTACGCAATCTCTTGCTATATCATTTTTTATTTCATCAGTCAGTTCTGTTTCCGTATAATCTTGCAGTCTTGCTTCTTCGGCTATTCTTGAAGTTCGGCTGTCCCAATTTGCTTTAATTGTATCAATATCTGTTATTCCGTCAACAAATACGCATTTGCTGATAAATTTATCAGGGATTGTTCGCAGTTTCTCAAATTCTTCTTTAGTGTTAAGAGAATAACGATTTTTCTGTGCTTTTGCAATTTTTATATAGCTTGCGGCGCGTTCTACCGTAATATTTGTATAATGGTTTGTTTTGTCAACACTATAGTAGACTGCCTGTAGAGCATCTCTGTTATATGTATATATTAACTGACTAAGCTCGGCAAGATAAGGTTTTAACTTTTCATCCTGATTAACAAGATATTCGAAGAATGATTCGGGGCTGTTGGAATTTTTTTTAGGTTTTTTTAATAATCCGTCAAACCATATTTGGTTGCCATCATTGAATTCAATTTCTTCTATTCCGCGCGAAATAGCTTCATCTGTTTCAGGATGAGAGTTTGTTGATTCTGATTTTAATTCGCGATTTAGTTTATTTAGTTCATTTTGACGTTGTAAAAATCTTTCAACTACAGCTTCTTGATTTGGAATTTTGTTATCAGCAAATTTGTAATCTACGCAACTGTGTTTGATATTAGTATCATTTATACTTACAAGTTTATCAAGGGTTGTCAAAAGTTCGCTGTTTGTTACAAAGATTGTGTTTTCGGTGTCGTTATTCAATCGAGGGTCGCTTTCTTCAACTATTTGCAATCTGACCTCTCTGCCGTTTTTGTAAAAGCGTACATAATCACTGCGAATATCCATCTCATCAAGATAGATATTTATGCCAAACCTTTGGTCAAGTTTTTCTATAGCGTAAAGGGGAGCTTTATTTGAAACGGGTTCCAGGTATCCTGTTTTGCCGTCAATATCTATGATATTGCGCTTTGCAATTCTTTTAAACCCTGCATTATTATACAATTCTGTTGCGAAAAGTCTGTCGGTAATTGTATCCATACTGCAATAATGGATTTCATAATCGTTACCACTAATTGTTATAAAATTTCTGCCGTCTTTTTGGTACGGTCTTCCGCAGAAATCCCTATTTTGGTTTATTTTTATCGGAGTTAAGGTTTTATCTGCTTCAGGTACTGTGAAAAACGGAGTTTCACTTGCTTTAACAGGACTTTCAACTTTTTCTTCGGGGTTTACTGTTTCCTTAACTTCTTCGGTGGAAGTTTTGATGGTTTCACTTGATTCAGAGGTTTCGACCACTTCGGCAGTTTCTTTGCTCTTACCCCCAAGGATTTTCTTCACATCAGCCGTCATTCGGTAGTCGAGAAATTCATGACCGACTTCGCTACGGGAATCTTCACCTGTTATTTCAAATCCGAATTTTTTGTATAATTTTACAAGTTCAGGTTTTGAAGAATCAACGTCCAGTGTTATTTTATCAAGATTTTGTTCTTGAGCCAGTTTGGTTATAGTTTCTTGCATTTGTTTAATTGCAATATATGAGGTTTTTGTTCCGCGTAATTCTTTTTTTATGCCAAGACTGTAAACGTAAAGTTCACCGTTTTTAACCGGCTCAAGTTGGTAGTAACCTATGATGCTGCCGTCTTCTGCTTTCATTGTGTAAGTTGTAACACCTTGCGACTCTAAGTCAGCTTTGTATGCGTCAAAATCAGACTCTATTTCATATCTGCCTTCAAAAGCTTCTAAATCTATTTTTTGAATTTCTTTTAAATCTTTTTCGGTTGCTTGTTTTATTTCAACTTTCGGACGGCGGATTGGAGAAGTTTCGGTTTTAGGTTTTTCGACTTTTCCTTCGGTCGTGGTTTCTTGAGCCTTAACTTCGGTTTCCGTTGACGTTTCTTTGGTCGGTTCGGCTTCTACAGGTTCGGGGATTGTTTCTTCTTTGGCTTGTTTTTTTAGATTGTTAACAACAAGTTCAAGCTGTAAAACTGATTCACAAGTTTGAATGGCTTGTTCAGGTGTTGAGATAAGCTTTTTAGAACCGTCAGGAAGTGACATTTCAATGGCTTCACTGCCGTTATCGTTAACTTTTTTGAATTTAATATCCGATAATTTTTCGCTGTCAGCTATCATTTTTGACATCATTGCATGTTGAGCAGCTCTTCCGCCTTTACTCATCATCAATAATTGTGAAATACCTTTGATTGTTCCTAAGCTGTGGAATTGTTCTCCGATTTTATGTCCAAGATATTTTGTCAGATTTTCAAGAGTCATATCTTCAGGTAATCTGCCTGTTTTTGGATCGCAAATGTCTTTTATTGCATCTAATCCTGCTTCGTACCCTGCAAATCCGACAACTTCAACCCCGAAACCTGCTGCGTGTGCGCCAAGTACCTGACCAAAGTTTTTTAACTCGGCAGGACTCATTTTGAATAAGCCGTTTAAATTAAAGTTTTGAGATTTTACGGAGGCTTGCAGAATTTCTTTACCGCTGACTTCTGCGTTTTCGCTTAAAATTTTGCCTGCTGCCTGAGCCGCTTGTTTAGCGGGTTTAGATAAATATTTAACCAACGGTCCGACAACGGTTTCATTCAATAATCCGCCCATTGCACCAAATCCGAAAGATTCTAAGCTTGCGATTCCTGTTTGTTTCCAGGTTGAGAGTTTGCCTGCTTCTCGCATTGGGTTTGTAATATTATCTAACGTTTCTTTTGTTAATGTAAAGCCTGCTAATGATGCTCCGCCCATAACCATTGAGGTTCCAAGTTTTGCGGCTTTTTGAACCTTACCGCCTGAGAAAATCTTTCCTGCGCCTTTTTCTAAAGTTTTAAAAAGTGAAGTTGTAAGTTTTCCCATTAATTTAGTTTTTGAAACAGCACCAAGAGATAATAACATTAGAACTATGTCACCGATTCCGTCTGCGGTTGCACTTCGTTGGACATATTTTTGCTGTTTTTCAACGCCTTTTATGCCGAAAGCTTTATTGCAAGCTGTTTTAAATTCATCGCTTTCAAAATCAACCCCTTGTTCATAAACAAGTGCCATAAGTTCTTTGATGTTATCTTCGTTATAATCAATCCCCGAAAGCTTTTTGAAAGTTTCTTTAAAAGTTTTTTCATCTGCAACATTTATGTTTTTTAACTCTCGGGATTTGTTTTTTAAATCGTTTTTAATATGGGCTGTACTTTTAATTTTCCCAAAAGTAGCCCAGTCAATTACTCGTCTTGCCCCTTCAATATAAGTTCCTGCATCTGCTATTCCGCGGTTTTTGTTATATTCATCAAGAATTTCCGCGCAGTTATCATAGATGTTTGCAAGCATTTGCAGTGCAAAATTTTGAACATCGGCATCTAACGGCTGATGTTTATCAGGTTGTTTATCAATACGCCTTTGGAACTGAATTTGTTGAGCTTTGATATTATAATCCGAATTGTTTTTTAAAGACACAATTTTCCCCAATATATTTCCTATTTTTATAAACGGAATTTTTGTTGGGAATTTGCCTTTTTTAACAAAATTTTACAATTATAAGTTCGCTGAAACTGCCTGTTTTTGTGAAACAATTAAGAGTTCTTCCTGTTCAAGTAAATCCAAATTATCTGCTGTACCAAATTTTACCCATGGCAATGGTGTCCTTCGCCATGATGGTGTCCGTGGCAATGGTGATGATCATGTCCTTCTCCGCCGCAAGCATTTTCACCTGTTTCAAGTGTATTTGATAAATATTTTTCAAGAACTTCTTTTATAGGTAATTCCGGGCAGCCTGCGACAACTTCTACACCGTTTTGAGCAAAAACCATTAAAGGTCTTCCGCCCATACCGCCTGCAAGAACTTTGTTTGCACCTTGTTCTGATATCCAGGATGCACTCTGGCATGAGATTCCTTCTTGCGGTATTTTTTCTTCAATATTTAATATTTCTTTTGTTTCAGGGTTAATTTCTGCAAATGTGAAAGACTCACAGTGTCCGAAGTGTCCGCATAATTTGCCGTCGGCTGTTGGAATACAAATTTTCATAATTTTATCTCCTTTTAATTTTTCTGTATTTGTTTGTAAAAGTATTGCGCTTTCCAATGCTTCTGTTTCTGTTATATTGTGATTTTGAGCATAAGTGCGCAAAATGTTTAAAATATTTTCATTAATTCTTCTGTTAAACGGAACTTTTTTTGAACAGGTTTTCTTTCTGCCTGCACTTTTACGTTTCCCGCCCCAAGTAGGTTTTTCACAATATTTCATAATAAAAATATACAATTCATTTTTGATTATATCAATACATAATCAAGTCGATATTTTATTAAGGATTAATAATAGCTATTTTTATAACATTTTCTTGTTTGTTTTCAAAAATTTCATAAGCTTTTTCTATATCTTGAAGTGGAAATTTATGTGTAATTAAAGGTGTTGTATCAATTTTTCCCTGCTTGATAAGAGATAGAATTTCTTCACAATCACAACCGTCTACTCCGCCTGTTTTAAATGTAAGATTTTTCCCATACATATCAGGTAACGGTAAAATCATAGATTTATCGTAAAGTGCAACTATTGTAACAATTGCATTTGGTCTTGCTGCCTGCCAAGCCATTTGGAAAGAATCTTCATTTCCTGCAACTTCTATAACAACATCGGCACCGTTATGCTCGCTTTCTTTATTCACAATTTCAAGACAATTTTCAGGTTCAGTTACTATTACTTGCGGATAGTGTTTTTTTATAAAATCTCTTCTTGTTTCATCTTTTTCGCAGACGATAATTTTTTTAGGATTTTTTAACATTACGCATAGCAATGTACAAATACCTGTTGGACCTGCGCCGATAATTAATACGGTATCTTCTTTTTTTATTTCGGAAATTCTTGTTGCCCAAAATCCTGTTGCAAGAATATCGCCGACAAAAAGTGCCTGTTCATCGGATACTGTATCAGGAATTTTGTTTAAACCTTGATTTGACAGAGGAACACGAATGTATTCGGTTTGTCCGCCGTCAATTCGGCATCCTAAAGCCCAACCACCGTTTTTATCCGTGCAGTTATTAACATATCCGTTTTTACAGAAAAAACATTCGCCGCAAAATGTTTCAACATTAACCGTTACTCTGTCGCCGGCTTTTACGTTTTTTATATCCGAGCCGACTTCTTCTACGACCCCGACCATTTCATGACCGACGGTTATCCCTAAAACAGCTTTTGGCACAGAACCGTGTTTAATATGTAAGTCGCTTGTACAAATACTGCTCATTGTAACCCGTACAATCGCATCTTTCGGGTCTTGTAATTTTGGTTTGTCTTTTTCTGTCAGTTCAAACTTTCCGTGTTGTTTATAAGTATATGCTAACAATACTTCCTCCTGTAAAAATCTGCCTAAATAACATGAAATATTATATCATGGCTTTAAATTGTTAAATAATAGTTAAAAAATGAAGGTTTTATGTAAAACGGGTATATAACATAAGTGTTGAAAGAAATAAGTAATTTGAAAGGAGCGAATTATGAAATTTTTAGTTAGAAAAACACCGGACAATTTTATTAGAACTGTGAATGACGAAATCAGCTCTTTACTAAACAGACACTTTGACAGTTATTTCCCTGATGCAGGTTATTGGGAAAATTCTGAAAAGCTTTCAATGCCTATAGAAGTTACGGATAAAGGTAAGGAATTTGATATCAGAGCCGAACTTCCGGGAATAAAAAAAGAAGATTTGGATATTGATATTGAAGCAAATTATTTGAGAATTTGTGCCAAAAAATTTGATGAAACAAAAGAAGAGGACAAAAATTACAAACATTCAGAATTTAGTTACGGAGAATTTGCAAGAACAATCCAACTTCCTGAGGAGGTTGATATCGAAAAAACCGAAGCAAAATTAGAACACGGTGTTCTTAAAATAGTTGCACCTAAAATGCATAAAGAAAAAGAACAAGTTAAAAAATTAATTGTAAAATAATTAGTTTCGAAAAGAAATAGAACCGGCGCAAAATGTTTAACATTTTGCGCCCCATTTTTAATTATTAAGATAATAAATTTTTTATCGCTTCAATAACTTTATAAAACAAGTCGGTTTGTTCTTTTCCTTTTGCAATGGCTCTTTGTTCTGCAAGCATATCATCATGTTTTCCTGTATTACAATTTGCACGGTAGCTTGATTTTTCTTCAAGCAGTTAAAAAAATAAATTTTTGCTATTATTTTAATTTGAGTGTTTTTTGTGCTAGAATTTAATATATGAACTGGAAAGATTTACCAAAAAAGAAAAGGCTGTATTTTGTTATTTTCGGTGCAATAGGAGCCGTTTTAGCTTGGGCGTTTATCACAGCAGGCATAATTACGCATGATTTTAATCGTAAGCAATTGCAGGTAAATGGTGATGAGCAGGAAGCTTTAGTAAACGGTGTTATCTTAACCGAAACAAAAGATGATCAGAAATTCTGGGAAATATACGGCGAAAACGGTAAATGGGACAGCACAATGGGAGTGGCTCAATTAAACGGGGTTATCGGTAATTTTTACAAAGATAATGAAGTGTCTATGAGTTTTGAATCTTCTAAAGGTACTTATGATTCAAAAAAGGGAAACATAACTCTTTATGATGATACTTTTATTGTTTTAAAAGACGGAATAATGCTTAGCGCAGACAGACTTTACTGGTATAATTCACATACTCCTGTTGTTGCGGAAGGTCATATTAAAATTCAAAAGGGTAACGAACTTTTATCAACTGCTGATAAAATTACTATAAGCCCTGATTACAGCAGTTTTAAAATTGAGGGAAACACTGTTTCAAAAGTTTATGAGGATAAAAAGTAATATGAAAAAGTTTTTAATCGGAATAGTTTCTATATTATTATTAACAGGTTTAGCAGTTTCAGCGTCTGATTTGATTATTGAATCAAAGACTCAGACATTTAACGAAGCTGACAATAAAATTAAGTTTAACGGCAATGTAAAAGTTTCTGTTGATGACTTGAAGGTTATCGGAGATAGCGCCGATGTAAATGTTACAAAAGACCAAAAATTAGATACGGCAACGTTTTATGATAAACCCTATGCTTTTGAAATAAAGAAAAATAAAAAACGAGAAGTTAAGGCAAATATATTAAAAGTTTCGTTGATTTCTAAAGTAATAAGAGCGGAAGGTGATACACAGTCGGTTGTTTTTGAAGGAAAAACTCCTGTTGTTGTAATAAATTCAGACGTTCAGGAGTATGATACAAAAACAGGGTTAATGACTGCAACGGGTGCTGTTACAATGTTGTATAAGGAGATTGAAACATTTTCTAATCGTGCTGAAATTACGACCGACAAAAGCGGAGATTTAAAAAAACTTGTTTTAATCGGTAATGCTAAGGTTAAACAGGAAAAAAGCGAATCTTATGCAGATAGATTTGTTTATGATGCAACAACAGGAAACCTGACGGCTTATGGCAATACAACATCTACAACTGTTTCTGATGATGGTTCTAAACTGGTATTAAAATCAAGTTATCAGGAATATAATCAAAAAAAATCAATTTTTAACGCAAGCGGAAATGTTCGTATTTGGTATCAGGATTACTACGCGGCAGGACCTAAAGTTACATTGTATCCGGGTGCGGGAACAAACAAACCTAATGAAGCATATTTTACGGGGCGTTCAAGTATAACACAAGGTGTTAGAACAATTTATGCCGATAAAATTAAAATGACAATGAAACCGAAAAGTTTTGATGCTCAAGGTAACACCAGAACAGTTATTAAAAACATCGGTTCAGGTTCTGATGATAATATGACTTTAGGACTGTAATTAGGCTTTATTCCCTCGCCTGCTTGCGGGACTAGAAAATAGCGTGAGCGTAATTTTCTGTTTCCCGAATGGGTGAGAGGGGTAGGGTGAGGGTAATAATTATGAAAGATAAAATAGATAAAGCTATAGAATGTTTTAAAAATAAAGACTGGAACGGAGCGATTGATTTATTTACATCTGTTTTGGAAGTCGAAACGGATAGTGCCGAGATTTATAATAATCTCGGGCTTTGTTATGCTAATATCGGTGATGAAGAAAAAGCCGAGAAAAATTATTTAAGATGTATTGAATTAAACCCTGAATTAGCACAGTGTTATATTAATTTGGTTGACCTTTATTATAAACAAAGACGGCTTGGCGAGGGGATTAATATATTATCTTACGCTATTGATATGCTTCCTGATGATATTATTTTCAGGCATTATCTTGCAAGATTTTATATGGAAGATGCGAAGGGTGATTTAGCGATAGATGAATTGACATATATTTTGGAACGCCAGCCTGATAATTATGATGCTTATTATGATTTAGCCAAAGTTTATTTTGAATTCGGGAATTACGATTCTGCAATTGAAAACTTGGAAAATGTACTTGAATACAAACAGGATAATGAATTAATTTATTATTATCTTGCGGAAGCTTATCAGGCAAATGATGAGATAGATAAAGCTATTTCAAACTTTTTAAAGGCTATTGCAACGAATAATAAATTCGCGCCTGCTTATAAAAAAGTTGCAATATTATTTATGGCAAGAGGTGATTATCAAGATGCGGTTGAGTATTTGGAAGACTATATGAATCTTGATATAACAGATGATGAAAAAGAGAGTACAGTAAAGCTTATTGAGAGAATAAATAAAAGAGATGAAGCGTAAATTTTGGATTGCATTTTCTTCAATAGAACAAGTTGACAGTTTATTTATACAAAAATTGTATAATTATTTTGGAGATATCGAAAAAGCTTTCAATTGTTCTTTAAACGATTTGAAAAATATAGAAGGACTTAGTGTTAAAAAAGCCGAAAAGTTTTTAAACTTAAGAGATAAAGTTGATATAGACAGAACATTTACCGAAGTAGAAACCCGCGGGATTAATTTTCTGACACTTGAGGATGAAAATTATCCGAAAATGTTGAAAAATATCGAGAACCCTCCTGCGGTTTTATATTATAAAGGTAAATTATTTGATTGTAATTTAGAAAAGACTTTAGCAGTTGTCGGGTCAAGAAAAGCAAGTTATAACGGACGCGAGGATTTGAAAAAAGTTTTATCGGGGCTGGCAAATACAGATATTTGTATAGTGTCCGGTTTAGCTTCAGGAATTGATACGGTTGCTCACACATCCGCTATTGAAAACAATTTAAAAACAATCGGAGTTATTGCAAGCGGTTTTGATTTTACCTATCCTGCAAGTAATAAAGGACTTTACCAAAATATAGAAAACGGTTACGGCGCGGTTGTAACAGAATACTATCCGACATTTGAACCGTTGAAATTCAGATTTCCTCAAAGAAATAGAATTGTTTCGGGGTTATCTTACGGAACATTAGTCACAGAAGCTTCACTAAAAAGCGGAGCTTTGATTACCGCTAATTTAACACTGGAACAAGGCAGAGAACTAATGTGTATCCCGGGTTTAATTTCTAACCCTAATACTCAAGGTATTTATAAGCTTTTGAAAAACGGTGCAACTTTAGTAACCGAAAGTGATGATATTTTGAACGCTTTAGGCTGGGAAATAAAAAAAGACAGTTCGGGCGAACAATTAACGCTTCCGATGATGACGCCTGAAGAAGAGAAAATTTATCAGGTTCTTGAAGTTGAAGAAAAAGGGTTTGATGAAATGGTAATGTTAACAAAATTAAGTGTTGAACATTTGTTGATGAACTTGACAACATTAGAGCTTAAGGGCATAATAAAACAGTGTCCGGGGGATAGATATAAAAGGGTATAGAGAAAATAAATGGCAGAAACAAAGAGTAAAACTAAAGAAAAATCATTGGTGATAGTAGAGTCGCCTGCAAAATCCAAGACTATTAAAAAGATTTTAGGTAATGAATTCCAGATAGAAGCAAGTTACGGACATATCAGAAACTTGCCGACAAAGGATTCTGCGACCGATAATTTAGGATTTGATGTTAATAATAACTTTGAACCGAAGTTTGAAATAATCCCGGGAAAACAACAGGTTGTTAGAAAGTTAAACGAACTTGCCAAAAAAGTTGATAAAATCTATCTGGCTTCCGACCCCGACCGTGAGGGAGAAGCTATAGCCTGGCATGTTCGTCAGGTATTAAAAGTTCCTGATGAAAAGATTTATAGAATTGTATTTAACGAGATTACTCCAAAAGCTGTCAAGCATTCTGTTGCAAACCCGCGAACCATTGATATGGATATGGTGCAAGCGCAGCAGACAAGACAAATTTTAGATAAACTTGTAGGTTTTAAGTTAAGTCCTGTTCTGTGGAAGCAAATCGGTAACAGAAACCTTTCAGCAGGTAGAGTTCAATCTGTTGCACTTCGTATGATTTGCGAAAGAGAAGAAGAGATTGAAAAATTTATCCCACAGGAATACTGGTCAATTCATGCAAATTTAGATAAAGACGGTAAACTTTTTGACGCGGAATTATCAAAAATTAAAGGAAAAGCCGTTGATAAAAATATAAAAAATAAAGAAGAAGCTCAAAAAATTGTTGATTATTTAACAAACCCGCAGTCGCAGTTTGAAGTTTCAAAGGTTACGAAAAAAACTACCAAACGTAAACCGACCGCACCGTTTATAACATCAACCATGCAGCGTGCGGCATCTTCTAAATTAGGTTTTGGGGTATCTAAAACAATGCAGGTTGCCCAAAAACTCTATGAAGGTATAGAAATTGACGGAACCCCTGTCGGTTTGATTACCTATATGAGAACAGACTCTGTGAGGGTTTCAGATGATGCTCAAACTATGGCGCATGATTTTATCCTTGAAAATTACGGTGAAAAATATTACCCTGAAAGCCCAAATATTTACGCAAAAGGAAAACAAAACGTACAAGATGCGCACGAAGCAATTCGTCCGTCATATCCTGAACGTACTCCTGACAGTATTAAAAAATACCTTGATAATGATCAATATAAATTGTATAAACTTATTTGGGAAAAATTTATGTCCTCTCAAATGGCACCTGCTGAAATAGCAAACAAAACTATTGAAATTCAAACAGGTGATTATACATTAAGAGCAGGCACAAGCAAGGTTATGTTTGACGGATTTTTGACGCTTTACAATGACTCTGAAGATGGTGAAGATAAAGCAACAGACGCTAAAATTCCTGATTTGGAAAAAGGCGATAAAGTGGTTTGCCGTAAGGTTGAGCCAAAACAACACTTTACTCAGCCTCCTCCAAGATATAATGAAGCCTCACTTGTTAAGGCGCTGGAAGAATACGGAATCGGTCGTCCGTCAACTTATGCTACGATTATTACGGTAATTCAAACCAGAAAATACGTAGAAAAGAGGGACAAAGCACTTCACCCTACACTTTTAGGCAGAACTGTTTCAAAACAGCTTGTAAGTCAGTTTTCCGATATCATGGATTATAAATTTACGGCAGGCATGGAAGAAAAACTTGATAAAATCGCTGAAAAAGAAGCGGTTTGGGTAAAAGTTTTACAAGATTTTTACGCTCCGTTTATGGAAGAAGTAAATTCGGTAATGAAAACAGCCCAAAAAGTTACTATTGAAACAAAAATTAATTGTCCGAACTGTGGAAAGCCTATGTTACTTCGAACGAGTAGAACCGGCTCTCAATTCCTTGGCTGTTCAGGTTATCCTGATTGTAAAACAACTATGTCACTAAATGTTTTACAAGAAATGGAGGCAGGGGTAAATGAAGAAGGTGCCTCATCTGAACCTAAGCAACGGGAAGTTTGCGAAGAAAAATGTGAAAAATGCGGAAATGATATGGTGTTTAAACTTGGACCATACGGAAAATATATGGAATGCATTAATCCTGAATGTAAACATCGTAAACCTTACCGCAAATCCACAGGTGTAACTTGTCCAAAATGCGGAGAAGGTGTGATTGTTGAGCGTAAATCAAAACGCGGAACAGTATTTTACGGCTGCAATAAATACCCTGATTGTGATTTTGTACTGTGGAACGAGCCGACGGGTGAAACCTGTCCGACATGCGGAAGCTTACTTGTTAAAAAAGTTTTGAAAAAAGGTACCGTAATTTCTTGTTCTAATATGAAATGTCACTATAAAAAAGAAGAATTCAACGACTCAAGCGAAACAAGTACACTCTAAAACAGATAGATTTATTTTACAGTTTTTAATAGTGAAATAAAATAGTCAGATTCTTTTTGAACTCTATATGCGCAGGAAATACCATTATAGGATGACCTACTGTTGAAATCACAGTAGGTATCACCTTCGTATAGTGTGCCACTCGTCCCCATTGGTTTAAGTTGTTCATCTATAAGTTGGAATGAGAATAAATCATATCCAAAGCGATTTGGCAGATTATAATAACCGTTTAAGTCAACTGAAACGATTACTTGTTGAATTCGTGGCGGGTTCTCAAAAAGTAAAAGGGTTCCATCCTGTAATTGTAGTATTCCGTCATCTAAAAGTCCATTTAAAGAGAAATTGTCATTACGTAAAGCTTTATATATGCCCATCGTTCTTAATTCAATATTAAAACACTCAATACCGTAACTTCCGCAATCAGTTACACCTTGCAAGTATCTTGCGAATGTTTTATAAAATGTTTTAGCCTCGTATGTACTGGCATCTAACGATACATCATCCATAGACATTTGTTTAAATACCTGTTGTATTGTAGAATACGACTTTAAATATTGGCTTTTTAATCTGTGTGCTTTATATTTTGTTATTAACCCCGGAATAGTTATTGCCGCAACTACTCCGATAATTCCTAAGGTTATCAGTACCTCTGCAAGCGTAAAAGCATTGGTTTTAAAATATCTTAACTTATTAAACATATAAATTTATAATTACATTAATGCGTTTAAAAGTCAATAAGTGCTGAAATTAATTCATTAAATATTCAACGAATTTGTATAATTTTAAATGTATAAATGGAGTGAATAATGTCGATAATTGTTGAATTAAAAAAGATTTTACTTGATGTAAATGTAAATTTAAGCGAACTTGCACAAAGCCTTGGAAAACGACTTAACAAACCGTATTCGATGCAAAATTTGTCTAATAAACTCAGAAATGAAACGATTACTCATCGGGAAATGCTTATTATCGCGGATATTTTGGGATATGACTTAAAATTCGTCAGAAAAGATGAAAATAAGTAAGTTAAGATTGAATAAAATTAAAAAGTTTTGTATAATTGTATAGCATAACATTTTAAGGAAGGTAAATCTCGTGGCTGTTGATAAAATGGAATTGTTAAAGCGTTATAAAGAGCTGAAAGCTCAAGGGGTAAATATTACTCTTATGGAGCTTAAGAAGCAAATGGACGGGGTAGGGGTAAATAATACTGTCAATACCCACGGAACTTCTCAAGTTTACGTTCCTCAGGGGGTAAATGTCGCTACTAATGCCCAAAACTTATGTCATTCTGAACTTGATTCAGAATCTATCAATGTTGGTTCTTCCCGTGCGGGTGAAAATCCCTCCTCTTCTACTTATGTAACTCCAAAAACAGAATCTTTTCCTGCGTATGTAAGCAGTTTTGAGCAGCAGCCGCAAACGCTATATCAGCCACAGGAAGGTACTCCTCAGACATCTCAACAACAAAGCTATCAACAACAATTTGAAACTTCTCCTCAGCTTCATACGACTGCTTTTATGCCTGTTCAATCCCTTACTGCTCCGTCTGAGCCTGTAAAATACAGTGGTAATATTGCGTCTGTTGATGTCCCTGTTCAAAATACCGAAAAGAAAAAATATGCGCTTATCGGTTATCCTTTAGGACATTCTCTGTCAAGTTTTATTCATGATGCGGGATTTAAGAGCTTAGGTATGGATTTTAGTTATGAAATTCTTGAAACCTCACCTGACAGTCTTGTTGACAGGATTAAGTTTTTGAAGTTTAACGGGTATTCAGGGTTTAATGTTACAATTCCGTTGAAACTTCCTGTGACGATGTTTCTTGATGAAATTGATATGTCAGCAGATATTATCGGCGCGGTTAATACTGTTGTTATAAATCCCGATAAAACAATGAAAGGTTATAATACGGATGTTATCGGGTTTAGAAAAGCTATTCCTGATGATGTTACTTTAGCAGGGAAAGTTGCAGGAGTTCTGGGGACAGGTGGAGCTGCAAGGGCTGCAATTACTGCACTTGCTCAAAGTCAGGTTAAAGAAATTAAAATTTACACAAGAAGTATTCCAAACTCTATGGAATTAATGAGTTTTCTACGTGAAAAATTTCCTCATATTGAATTTAATGCTTATCAAATCGAGCGGATAAGAGATTTATCAGATGTTCAAATACTTGTTAATACAACTCCGATTGGAATGCAAGGCAGAGCTGCTGATTTAACTCCTGTTGAAGAAAACGAACTTAGAACTTTACCTCAGGGCGCTGTTGTTTATGATGTGATTTATAACCCGAAAAAAACGGTATTATTAAAACTTGCACAAAAAAACGGTTATAAAACAATTAACGGTGTTGATATGTTTATATATCAAGCGCTTGCGGCAGAACAAATATGGACAGGCAGAACTCCTGATTTTAAAGACATGAAAATTGCAGCGCTTGAAAATTTATAATAAATTTTTGTCAAGTTTTTTAACTGTTTCAATATCTTCTGTTGGCTCTTTACCGACTGTTGTTAAGTAATTCCCGATTAAAATTCCTTCAACACAAGTTTTTAGAGCAAGTTCCTGATTTTCTTGTGATAATCTCATTCTGCCGCCGCAAAAACGAATAACAGCTTTTGGGTTTGCAATTTTAAATACTGCAATTGTTCTTAAAACGTTTTCTTCATCAATTTTATCAAGATAATTTTCAAACGGAGTTTTCGGTATTGGCATTAAGATATTTATAGGGATTGAATTTGGCTCGATTTCAGCAAGTTCCATTGCCATTTCAACACGCTGCTCAACAGTTTCACCCATACCTAAAATCACACCGCAGCATAGTTCCATTCCGTATTTTTTTACAAGTTTGCAAGTGTTTATACGGTCTTGGTAAGTGTGCGTTGTGCAAACTTCAGGATAATATGAGCGGCAAGTGTTAATGTTGTGGTGAAATCTTTTTAGTCCTGCGTCAGCAAGTTGTTTTGCCTGTTCTTCGTTTAAAATTCCGATTGAAGCACAGGAATTTAATCCTTGTTTATTGATTTCTTTAATCATTTCAAGCTCAATATTAAAATCCCTGCCCTCGTCAGGTGTCCTTCCGCTTGTCACGATTGCAAACCTTGATACGTGGTTTGATTTAGCTTCTTGCGCTGTTTTTACAACCTCATTAACTTCCACCAAAGGATATGATTCAATATTTGTACAATAATGTGAACTTTGAGCACAATATTTGCAGTTTTGTGAACATTTGCCGTTACGTGCGTTAATAAGTGAGCAAAATTCAATATTATTTGACATGTATTTTGAAGATTCTTTTAGTAAATCTTCAAGGGGTAAATTATATAAGTTTAATAATTCTTCTTTTGTATAAATTTTTTCAACTGTACTATTCATATCCAAGGCTCCTTTAGGTCAATGTATAATTCTCATGGTATGTCGGACATAGTGTCGTGTCAATTTTATGTTACAATTATTGCAGATAAGAAAGGTGTTTTATGACAGGAATTTTAAATATTCAATTTAAGCCGACTATTGGAAATAAAGAAATTAATTTAAAAAAAGTTGAGCATTATATAAAGAAAAGTACTGATAAAAAGTTAGATTTGGTAGTCCTACCCGAGTTTTTCTCAACAGGTGTAAATCATGAATCCTTTTTGAATGATTACGAAGATGAAAACGGCGGAGAAACCATTAAAACAGTTTGTGAAATTGCCAAAAAATATAATACTAATATTATTGCAGGGACTGTCATTGAGGGGGTTGATGACAAACTTTATAATACTTCATTTGCAATAAGCAGAAACGGTGAAATTCTTGATAAATACCGCAAAATTCACTTGTTTAACTATATGGGCGGAACGGAAGGCGACAGAATTACCCCCGGTGACAGGCTGGTGGTTGTTGATTTTGATTTTGGGAAAGTCGGCTTAGCTGTTTGTTTTGATATGCGATATCCGCTTCATTATAAAAAGTTAGCTCAAATGGGTGCCGAAATCATAGTGCTTCCGACTGCCTGGATTGTTCCAAATGAAGTTTATGAAGACTCAGAATCGTTAAAATTTGCTCAAAGTACCTGGGAAGCAATGAATAAAACGCGCGCTTTTGATAATTTGGTTTACGTTGTATCTTGTAATCAATGCGGAAAAGTTAATGATGATATGGGCGGAATCGGGCATTCAATGATTGTTGCTCCGACTTCTCAAGTTTTGGCTAACGCGAAAGATGAACAATGTGCAATTTATGCTGATATCGATTTAGAAATTGTAAAATATTATAAATCAATTTATCCGATTGCAAATATTGACTAGGGGTAGAGGTAAATAATTTTATTATTTGCTATATCGCTGTTTTACGATTTTTTTGAAATAATCGGGGTCGTTTTTTGCTTTAATAGCGCAAGCAATACCGTTTCTGGCTGACTTTTTGTTCTTGTCACAATATTGTTCGGCTGAAAAATCTGTGTTGACATCTCCCATAGCCTTAATATTTACTGCATCTAAAAATTGAAAAGTAAATAAATCGTATCCCCAAACATTCGGTCCGTTGCCAATTCCGTTTAGATCAACCGAAATATAAATAGCAGAATCCCCTTCCTTATTATTTTCAAAATATAATATCGTACCATCAGGAAGAACTAATGTTCCATCATCTAATAATCTTTCACCGCTATTACCCAAAACTGTACCGTCTAAGCTTTTATATACATAATGCTGTTGATTAGGAGCATAACAAGGTTTGTTATTATTTTGTGTATCATAGAAGTTTCCGCAATCTGTAGAACCTTTTAAATAATGTGCAAAAGTCTTATAAAAACTCGCTTTTTCATATTCTGCATTTAATGAGCTTTCATTATCGTTTTGCATAATTTTATAAATTTGAGTGATTGTTGAATATGATTTCAAAAACTGCGTACGTAATCTTGCTGCTTTATTGTTTTGTATAAGTCCAGGAATTGTCATTGCTGCAACTACTCCGATGATACCGAGGGTAATAAGAACCTCAGCTAATGTAAAACCAAATTTTATTTCTTTCATAATTATTACCTTTGTTACAATTTGTTAATTAAATTATCGTACACTTGAATATATTATAATGTAATTAAATATTTGTCAATATAGTGTAATCTCAAATTATAATGAAACAATGATTATAATAAAGTTATACGATTTGGTTTGGCGGCATAAGGTAAGAGGTTATCAAATAGCCGAAGCTACAGGGCTTAGTACCGCAACTGTGTCTAAAATGATGCGGGGTGAAAATATTGATGTGAAATTAAGTACGATTAATAAATTGTGTAAATTTTTTGATTGTGAATTATCCGAGCTTATTGAATATGTACCTGATAAGTAGAAGCGGTCGAAAGTTTCACTTCCGACCGCTTCTATTTTGTACTGTTTTTTACGTATTAGTCAAAAACGTAGCTGATAATTGCAGCTTCTCTGGCTTTTTTAATTGCTTTAGCAATCATTCTTTGGTGAGCTGCACAGTTACCGGTAATTCTTCTAGGAATAATTTTACCAGCTTCTGTCAAGTATCTTTTTAGTTTTGTAGCGTCTTTGTAATCGATAGATTCTACTTTATCTGCGCAAAGACTGCAATTTTTACGTTTTTTCTTGTCTTCTTGTCTTGCCATTGTTTTATTTTGCCTTTCTAGCCAATATTGTTCTACTGTTATTTTTATTATTTGTGTTTGTTTTGTCTTGCTGCCGAGGCTGTGGCGGAACCACCCCTGCGGAGCAAATTATTATAGTTCTTTCCGCCTGTCAAATCAAAGATTTGTTCGTTCACTTCACTTTCGTTTCGTTCACAACGGCGGTCACATAATGTTTCGTGCCCTGCTCATCTTGCTTATCGCAAGCTGACACCGGCACTCCACACCGGCTTCGCAGTCTAAAACGGAACTTCTTCATCATCCATTAACACATCAGTGTTAGCTTCAGGTGAAGATTCCATTTCTCCGAATGTTAAAATGTCACCGTCTTCAGTTGAACTTGAACCTGCTGATGAGCCGCCCATAAGTTCAATTGTTGCAGCTTCTATTTCAAACACTTTTTTCTCTGTTCCGTCATCCATTTTGCTTATTCCGTTTTGTAATCTGCCTTCAACCAATACTTTTTGGTTTTTAGAAAGAGAAGATACAACTTCTTCTAAAGATTGACGTTTAGAGATTACTCTAACCAGGGTTTCATCTTGAGTACCAATATTTAATACAAATGATGAAACAGCAACATTATTTTGTGTATATCCTGTTTTTGGTGTTTTGTATACTATGCCTGTTACTACTGCTTTTGCTAATGACATTTTCAATTCCCTTTGTTTTATAAGTAAATTTACTGCTTAATCTAATTACTGAGCTATTTTTACAGCAACTTCCATAAACATTGTTCTAAGAATGTTGTCGTTTAATCTTAGTTGTCTTTTGAACTCAGCAACTTTATCAGCAGGTAATGATAAAACTATAGTTGTGAAGAATCCATCTCTGAAGTTTTGGATTTCATAAGCTAATTTTTTTCTGCCTGCTTTGTCTGTAGATGCTACGTTTCCGCCAAATTCAGTGATTGTTGAGTTGATTTTTTCAATAGCTTTATCAACTTCTTCAGCGTCAAGATTTGGTTTGAATATAGCTAATAATTCATAATTTTTCATTTAATTGTTCTCCTTTTACTATTTTTCTAGTGTATGCCTAAATCATACCATGAAAAAACAAATTTTTACAACATGTAGTCTGCTTCAAAGCTGTATTTTGCAGGTCCGATAAGGAAAATATCCTCATCAGGGTTGTCTAAAGTTCCGCTCCATTCAACGTATACAGCGCCTCCAAGCAGGTTAACTTTAACTTTTTGTTCTGTTAAGTTATTTAAAACTCCTGCTACAACACAAGCACAAGCCCCCGTTCCGCAGGCTAAAGTTATCCCGCAGCCGCGCTCATATACCCGCATATCAATTTCGTTTCTTGAAATTACTTTAACAAATTCTGTGTTGGTTTTTTCAGGGAAATACGGATGAATTTCTGCTGTCGGTCCGTAATTTTGAGCTAAATACATCGGATCTTCGTCCGTGAAAATTACACAGTGCGGATTACCCATTGATACAGGGGTAATTTTAAAAGTTTTATCTTTAAGTTGGTAAATTTTTTCACCTTTAAACGGGATTTTTGCTTCTTCCAGAATCGGTGTTCCCATGTTAACTTTTACGGTTCCATCGTTTTGGATTTCAGGTTTGATAATTCCAGCAAGTGTTTTTACGCTAAATTCTTTTTTATCAACAAGTTTTTTGTCATAAACATATTTTGCAAAACATCTCATACCGTTTCCGCACATTTGAGCTGTTGAGCCGTCTGAATTGTAAAAATACCAGGCGATATCTGTTTGCCCGTTTGGTTTTGTGTCAGGGATAATCATACCGTCAGCACCTATTCCAAAATGCCTGTCGCAAAGTTTTACGGCAAGTTTTTCCATAGAAAGCCCTGTTTTCTCAAATTCTTCATAATCAAGGATGACAAAATCATTACCGCATCCTTGCATTTTTGTTATTCTAATTGTTTCTGTCATAATAATTTACCTCGCATTCTTGGTAAATTATATCCTAATCAAATCTCGGGTGCAATATTTCTAAGCTTTTAAATCAAGCGGTTTATGTGCCTGAGTTTTTTCTTCTTGTTTTTGGTAATATTGAGTTCTTGCTTCTTTACCAAACGGTATTTCTGCTCTATCTGCAATCCATTTACCGAGTTTACCGCCTAATGTTGAAAATCCGATTGAACCTGCGATAAAGACTAAACCTTTTATTATCGGTTTCCATTTGCCTGCGATAGGTAATTTGTCAAGGATACCGACAAGGTTTTTTTTCATCCAGCCTTCGGCAAGGAACATTCCGCCAAGTGTTCCGCCTTCTGTAATAAGTGTTTTGATGCGGTCTTCTTTTTTTGCTAAAAAGACTTTTAATCCGCTTGAGGCTGTAATAAGAGGGTTAACGTTATTGCTTGCAAATTTAACAGCTTTTGACAGTCCGTTAAAAAGCGGGTCTGCTTTGGCAACTTCGCTGCAAGTGTTAATAATAGCTTGCGCAGGTTTTGCAATAGCTTTACCTGAATCTGCACCGGCTTTAACTGCGTTTACAGCCTGACCGACAAGCACAGGGATTCTGCCGGCGTCGCCATTGCTGACTTTCTGACCGTTTCTGAAAACAAACCCGACTGTTGCTACATCGCTAAATGCCATAGAACACTATAACCTTTCACACTAATTACCTACATATAAATAAAGTAATTTTTTATAGCGTTTTTGCGCATGTTAATGAATTTGTTACATTTCTTAAAAGTCTATTTGTTGCACACTGTGTCAGCAATTTGGGCAGCTGTAATTTTTAAACAATCAAGATTTTCGCAAGTTGTTTGACGTCTTGCCCAAAGACAAGGTTTAAGCGGACAATTATCGTCTGCCATAATCGGGATAACATTGTCACTGTTTGGAATTAGAGCCTTAACGTCTGTCGGACCAAATATTACGTAAGTTTTTACACCTAACGCAACTCCGACATGTAATGGAGCTGAATCCGAGCATAAGAATTTTTCGGCAGATGATATCAAAACTGCTAAATCTTTCAGGCTTTTGGTTGTTCCGTAAAGGTTTTCAAAATTTTTTGTGCGGACTGTTTTTAAAATTGTTTCAATACATTCTTTATCATCAGGTCCACCGATGAGCATGACTTTTTTACCTTCTGCGACCAATAGGTCAATTGTTTGTGCCCATATTTCAGGTGGGATTGTTTTTATACATTTTTTTATTACGCTTAATTTGCTTACCCCGGGGTGAATTAAAACCGAATTTTGGATTTTTTCTTTTGTTTCAATATTTATTTTGGGAAGTTCGGTGTTAATATCTGTTATATTTCTAATAAGGTCATGATACATTTTGCATGCGTACTGGTTTTTATTAAGCGGCATGGCATGCGTTAAAAGTTTTTGGCTTAATTTTCCTGTATCATAGCCGCAGCGAACTTTTATACCTGTTAAAAATAAAAGTATACTTATTAACTTGTTTCCGCCTGAAGATACGACTAAATCGTATTTACCCAAACGTGCTTTAATAAGGAGCTTAAACATTTCAAGGTATTTGTTTTTACCTTTAACGTCAATTAAAAGCATGTCATCAATAATATTTGTAAGCGATTTTACTCCCTTACTTCTGGGTTCAAGTGCTAAAGTAATATGTGCGTTCGGAAACTCTTTTTTTAATGATATCAATGTCGGTAAAAAGAAGATTTCATCACCGATTCCGCCAAAGTTTATTGTAAGTATTCTTTCTATCTTTTTCATGACTTTATTATACTAAAAAAATAACCCCACTACATGTATTAGAAAACCTTTAATGTTTTTGTGAGGTTTTCATACTTTTAAATGATGTTTAAAAACCTGAATATTATAGAATAGAAATGTAATAACAAAGGAATTGGGCAGGTTAATGGAACAAGGTTTTGACTTTTCTTCTTATAATAATATAAAACGAATGTCAGAGGATGAACTCACTGCATTGTGGGGAAAATATCTTGCCGATAAAACCGACAAGCAATCAAGAGATACTCTTATTGTTCAATATATTTATCTTGTAAGATATGTTGTCGGACGTGTAAAAATGACATTACCTTCAACAATTTCTATTGAAGATATTGCAGGTTACGGGGTTGAGGGGTTAATTAATGCTATTGAACGCTTTTCACCTCAGCACAATTCAAGATTTGAAACTTACGCGCTAATCAGAGTTCGCGGTGCTATTATTGATAAAATCCGTTCGCAAGATTTTTTACCTCGCAGTGTCAGAAAGAAAATTAAAGATGTTAAACAAGCCTCAGAAGTTTTAAAACAACAATTGGGTCGAACACCTACAACATCTGAGATTGCTCAATATCTTGAAATGGAGCCTGATAAAGTTGCTCAAATTTTATCAGAAGATGTCACAATGACATCAATATATGAAAAACGCGGAACATCTGAAGATAGTATGGAAATTATTGATACTATTGAGGATTCTAATAAGTTAACTCCGCAGGAACAGCTTGAAGAAAAAAATGTTAAATCCGATTTGCAAAAAGCATTGCAGCGACTTCCTGAACGCGAACGTATTTTAATGGTTCTTTATTATCAAGAAAACATGACGATGAAAGAAATCGGCGAAACTTTAAATATGTCTGAATCACGTGTTTGTCA
>CAMDYM010000024.1 GCA_945910425.1 uncultured Candidatus Melainabacteria bacterium
GAATTTTCAAAATATTTACAAGAGCATAACGACGAACTTTTAACCCGTCAAACAACACCGCTTAAGCTTCTGCACGAGTGGCTTAAAGGTGTAATTAATAAAAATCCGAAAAATAATATCGATAAAATTGTTCATAAAGAGATTTTATACTGCGAAAACGAAAACGGTGATTATTTAATTGTCGGCAAATCGGACAGCGGTCGGGTGTTGGTTTCGGCGCTTATCAAATTTGCAAAAAGTTATGATAATTATAACCATGCAAAGTGGATAGAGATGACCGAACGTACCTTCCGTAATTAGGTGGCTGTACCTAAATCATTTACTCCATGAAATAAAGTTTATCTTGCAAAGTTATACCGATACCCATACATTTACCCCAAATTCTTTACCGCATGTTAAGATATTAGGCACATTTAATATATTTGTGCTATACTTTTATTAAAGGAGTATAGACTGGAGGGAAGAGGATTGACTCAGCAAAATATTTTTGATGACGGGAAGATTGTTTCTGTCAATATTAGAGAAGAAATGAAACGTTCATATATCGATTACGCGATGAGTGTAATTGTCGGTCGTGCATTACCTGATGTTCGTGACGGTTTAAAACCTGTTCACAGACGTATTCTATATGCAATGAACGAACTTGGAATGTATCCGGATAAGCCGTTTAAGAAATGTGCGCGTATTGTCGGTGAAGTTCTTGGTAAATATCACCCGCATGGTGACAGTTCTGTTTATGAAGCTTTAGTACGTATGGCTCAAGACTTTTCTACAAGATATTTAATGGTTGACGGTCATGGTAACTTTGGTTCTGTTGACGGTGACGGCGCTGCTGCAATGCGTTATACAGAAGCCCGTATGCATAAAATTACCCAATCAATGCTTGCTGATATTGATTGTGAAACTGTAGAATTTGAACCAAACTTTGACGGTTCATTACAAGAACCTTCAGTTCTTCCTGTAAGACTTCCGATGTTATTATTAAACGGTGTTTCAGGTATCGCAGTTGGTATGGCAACAAATATTCCTCCGCATAACCTTTGCGAAGTTGTTGACGGTACAATTGCGTTAATCGATAATCCTAAAATTACTGTCGCAGAGCTTATGGAACACATAAAAGGACCTGATTTCCCTACAGCAGCTACAATTATCGGGCTAAACGATATTAAACAAGCTTACGAAACAGGCAGAGGCTCAATTAAAATGTCTGCTGTTGCAGGGTTTGAAGAAATTGCAGGCGGTGGCGGACGTCAGTCAAGAACTGCAATCGTTATTACCGAAATTCCTTACCAGGTTAACAAGGCAATGCTTATTGAAAAAATTGCAGATCTTGTTAAAGAACAAAGAATCAACGGTATCTCAGACATCCGTGACGAATCTGACCGTGAAGGTATGAGAATTGTTATTGAATTGAAACGTGATGCTAAACCTGATGTTGTTAAAAATAATTTGTTTAAATATACTCAATTAGCAACAACATTTGGTGTTAATATGGTTGCGCTTTGCGGTAAACAACCTCGTTTAATGAATTTGTATGAAGTGTTGAACGAATTTGTTGAACACAGAATTGAAATTGTTACAAGACGTACAATTTTCTTCCTGAAAAAAGCTAAAATCAGAGCACATATTTTGGCAGGTTTGATTATTGCTTTAGGTTCAATTGATGAAGTTATTGAACTTATCAAAAAATCCAAAACAACGGATGATGCTCGTGAAGGCTTGATGAGCAGATTTGGACTTGATGTTGATCAGTCAAACGCAATTTTAGAAATGCAATTAAGACGTTTGACAGGTTTAGAACAAGACAAAGTTAAATCAGAATACGACGAATTATTGAAGAAAATTGCCGAATACGAAGCTATTTTAGCAAGCCGTCAAAAGATTTTGGATATTATTAAAGCAGAATTATTAGAAGATAAAGAAAAATACGGCGACGATAGAAAAACTCAAATTTTACCGGAACAAGGCGAAGTTACTATTGAAGATTTGACACCAAATACTCCAATGGCAGTATTTATTACTCACCAAGGATATTTGAAACGTATTTCACTTGATACATTTGAACGTCAAAACCGTGCAACCCGTGGAAAATCAGGTATGAAGACCAAAGAAGATGATGATATTCAACACTTCTTTACAGCAATGATGCACGATAAAGTGTTATTCTTCTCATCAAAAGGTACAGTTTACAGCTTGAATGTATATGATTTCCCTGAAGGCGGTCGTCAGGCAAAAGGCTTGCCGATAGTTAACGTTCTTCCGATTGATCAGGATGAAAAGATTACGGCAGTTGTTCCTGTAAGCTCTTTCTCTAAAGAATTAAACCTGATTATGCTTACTAAAAAAGGTAATATTAAACGTATTGAACTTGATAATTTCTCTAATATCAGACGTAACGGTATTATTGCAATTGGTTTAGACGAAGGCGACAGCTTGTGCTGGGTAAAACTTGCAACAGCGAAAGATGAAATCATTATCGGTACATCTTGCGGTATGGCAATAAGATTCCCAATTCAGGATTTAAGACCTTTAGGCAGAAGTGCAAGAGGTGTAATTTCAATGAAATTACGTTCAGGTGACGAAATTGTAGGATGTGATATTGTTCCGCAAGATTACGATGCTGATTTGCTTGTTGTAACTTCTGACGGATTTGGTAAACGTACCAAATTATCTGAATTTAGAAGCCAAAACAGAGGCGGTCTTGGATTGATTGCAACTAAGTTTAAATCAAGCACTTCAAGACTTGTAGCATTAACTATCGTAAGAGATTCTGATGATATTATGATGGTTACTGCAAACGGTGTTGTAACAAGACTGAATGCAGGTCAAATTTCACAACAGGGTCGTCCTGCAACAGGTGTTAGAGCGCAAAACCTAAACGATAATGATGTGGTTTGCTCTGTTAACAAAATTATTAACCCTGATGAAGATGATGTAACAATAAAAGTTACACCGTCAGATCAGGCGCCGCAGGCAGAAGATGTTCAACAAACAAGTTTGCTTGAAGAACAAGGCGAATAGTTAATTTTTATAGTGTGCAGATAAAAAAAGAAGGTGACTTTATTAAGAGTCACCTTCTTTTTTATGTAGTTTTTTTATTTTTAGAACATCATTTTCTATTTCCATTTCAATAGAATCTGTTTCAGGATCAATTTTTAACAGTTCAATAATAACTTTTGGAATAAAGAGTGAGTAACCGTTTCCTGTTCTGAATAATTTACGTATCATAGTTTTCCTTATCTGTTACAATGTCTATAACATGTACTTTACAAAAGATAAGAAGTGTTTTATATTATAACATGTTTATAACAGGTTATGATATAAGGTGAGTGAGTTATGAAGAAAAAACGAGCTTTTACACTTGCAGAAGTATTAATTACACTCGGAATAATCGGTGTGGTTGCCGCAATGACTATTCCGACTTTGATTACAAAAATACAAAAACGTAAGTTGGAAACTCAACTAAAAGCAACATATTCTGTAATTCAGCAGGCGATGAGAAACGCTGAAGGTGAAGGTTCTGATTTTCAGGCAGCTTTCGTTGATGGTTCTGATAAAGCTATGAAAGAATGGTTTGAAGAATATATTGTTCCGAATTTAAAAGTTGAGAGTGTTTGTTATAATAAAGCGGGGTGTTGGCACAATGTTGGAGAAGCAAAGGATTTGCTCGGTAATAAAAATCCTTGGGAAAGGGGTTATGGCTGGGGAATTAATATTATAACGTTTACAATTGCGAAAGGTGCTTGGTTTGATATGGACGGGTATCGTACGTCGGATTGTAAGAATCTGTTTGGTATAGACGCATCTTCTTGTCTGGTAATTTATTTTGATGTAAACGGAAATGCCAAGCCTAACAGGGTTGGGAAAGATATTTACGCGGTTGTTCAGACAGAAAAAGGGCTTGTTCCTGCAGGAAATGATATGACAAAAGAACAGGTTGAGCAAAATTGTAATACTGGTAACGGGTATTGGTGCTTGCAGAAAGTTAAAAACGAAGGTTGGACAATTAGCGAAAAAGTTTTAAAAAGGTAACATATTCTTTACGAGCAGGCAGATTTATGCTAAGATAGTCTGGCACAGTTTATTAAGGAGAGAAAAAACATGGCAGATTCAAAAATCTTAGCTACTATTGAAAGAAGCGATACCGAACAATTACAAATTTCTGTTAGCGAATACAAAGGCAGAAGTTATTTAAATATGAGAATATTTTATACAACAGATGAAGGTGCAACCTGGCTTCCTACCAAAAAAGGTGTAACTTTCTCACCTGATCAGTTAGACTTGTTAACAGAAGCTATTGAAGAAGCTAAACAAGAATTTATGAGTGCCGAGGAAGCGTAAGCTTTAATGGAAGAAGGTATTCAAAACAAATTATTTGATATTCCGGCTCGCAAGCTTACATTAAAAAAGCGCGAGGGTAAATATACAGCCGGTAATAAAATTCAAGAAGATAGCGGGGGAAACGATACTTGCCCCCGTTATGCTGTATGCCTTGTTAATGTCAAAGCACTTGGTGTAAAGACTTTCAGCTATATAATCCCGCCTGAGATGAGTAATAGAATAAAAATCGGTCAGGCTTTACTTGTGCCGTTCGGATGTCAGGGGCTTATTAATGCGTTTTGTGTTGGTTTTTCTGATTATTTGCCGCCTGAGATTAAAGCAAAACGGGTTAGCAAAATTTTAGACGAAACCCCGCTTTTTTCCGTTGAATACTTAAAACTTTTGGAATGGGTCGCGAATTATTATTGTACGGACTTGATTACCGTTTTAAATACCGCAATACCTTTAAAACTTATTGAAAAATCTTTAAAAACCGAGCAAAGTATAGAGTTTGTTAAAACAGACGGAGCAACAAAACGTCAGTTGCAGGTTTTGGAGGTTTTGCAGACTCAGGGAAAGATGCCTTTGATTGAGTTTGAGAAGTTAGCAAAAACCACCCGCGCTACGGTTAAAAAACTTGCGGCTCTGGGGTGTGTAAAACTGACTGAAGAACAGATTTACCGCAACCCTTTGGATATACTAAAAATTGATAAAAAAGAAGACCTGTTTGAACTGTCAGATACCCAGCAGGCTGTGTATGAAGGGATTTCAAAACAGATTAAAGAAGAGGTTTCCCCGCAAATTTTACTACACGGGATTACGGCAAGCGGAAAAACTGAGGTTTATTTTAAACTGATTGACGATACAATAAAATCAGGTAAAAATGTACTGTTTTTGGCTCCTGAGATTGCGTTAGCTTCACAATTAACAAAACGTTTGGCAAGAAAATTCGGAACACGTGATGTTGCGATTTGGCACAGTAGTATTTCAGAAGGCGAGCGGTATGATGTTTGGCAAAAGCTTTATAAAAACGAAATAAAAATTCTTGCAGGAGCAAGATCTGCAGTTTTTGCCCCGTTACAAAATATCGGACTTATTATAATAGATGAAGAGCACGAAGGTGCATATAAACAAACTTCTCCTGCACCCCGATATGACGCGCGGCTTGTTGCAAGAAAATTGTCTGAATTTAACTCCTGTCCGCTGATTTTGGGTTCCGCAACTCCCGATATTTCAAGTTATTATCGTGCTGTTAACTCAAATCATTTGTTTGAAATGTTAAAACGCTATAATAACGCAAAAGTTGCACCCGTAACGGTTATCAATATGCAGGAATATGGCAGAGCCGCATATAAAAGTTTAATATCAAAACCATTGCAATTAGCTATAAAAGAAACCTTAGACAATAAACAACAGGTAATTTTGCTGATAAATCGCCGCGGATTTTCAACATATACCCAATGTCAGGGCTGCGGGCAGGTTATTGAGTGTCCGAATTGCGCTATTCCTATGATTTGGCATGCTAAAGATAATATGCTCAAATGCCACTACTGTAACCACGTGGAATATTTCCCTGATGTCTGCCCAAATTGCGGTTCTGATGCGATAAAAACCTCAGGAACAGGAACCCAGAAGGTTGAACAGTATATTAAAGACTTGTTCCAAGGTTATAATATTGAGCGTATTGACAGCGATGTTTTGGTAAGAAAAGGTGAACATATAAGACTTTTAGAGCGTTTTCAAAAAGGTGATATAGATATACTTGTAGGAACCCAGATGATTGCAAAAGGCTTGGATAACCCAAATGTGACTCTTGTTGGTGTAATTTCGGCTGATGCAAGCTTTAACTTACCTGATTTTAGAGCATCAGAGCGAGGCTTCCAGTTATTGACTCAGGTTGCCGGTCGTGCGGGACGCGGAGAGTTTAAAGGTAGAGTCTTGTTTCAAACATATAACCCTGAATATTACGCTTTAGAAAGCGCTAAATCACAAAATTACTCGGAATTTTATAAGAAAGAAATTGTGTCACGCGAGGATTTTGACTATCCGCCGTTTAGCCAGATTATAAGGCTGATTTTAAGTTCGCAAAATAATTTCCGAGCTGAAAAAGCCGCACAAGAAATTGCCTTAAGACTTTGTACAATGATTGAAAAGTTCGGGTTTGGAGAAAGGCTTGAAGTTTTAGGTCCGACGCCGTGTGTTATTGAGCGAATAAACGGGTACTATAGATTCCAAATCCTGATAAAAAATAAACTGGAAGATAAAGGGCATCAGTTTGTATCAAGCTTTTTGAATAAAATAACTGCGCCAAAAGACATAAAAATGACAATTGATGTTGATCCGCTTGATATTTTATAGAGGTAATTTACAATTCAATCTTAGTAACATCTGTTAATGTTGCGAAATCTATATCCAACGCATATGCAATTTTTTCGAGAGTTACAATATTTGGAGATGTTTGACCTGTTTCAATTTTCCAAATGGTGTTTTTGTTTATCCCTGCACGAAAAGCTAACTCTTCTTGAGAATAACCTTTTTTATTTCTTTCAAGTTTTACTTTTTTACTGATTTTATTGCTTATCTTACCAAAATCATTATTCATAACATTATAATAAGGTATTGACATACTTCTTTCAACTTAACATAATAGGATGTAATCTAATTAAAATAAGATAGGAGAGTATAAATGAACGATGAAGATAGAATTAAATTAGAAGATTTTGTTGCTTATATTAAAATTATCCAGCTTAGTTATTTTGAGCAATATTTTATTGGAGTAAGCTTTGCCGACAAAAATCTTACCGAAGCGGTAGTTGATAGGTTTAAACATGTTGGTATGAATTTAGTATTTGTCTATCTTGAATTTGTGTTTATTAACTATTCTATAAATTATTACAAAGCCGAAGAGAAAGTTTTTAGAGCACTGCCTGAAAATGAGCAGCAAGAAATTGAAGAAATTAATTCATCTATAGAGTTGATTTGTGAGGCTATATATGAAATGCTGCATCATATATCTCTTCTGATACAATAATATAGTAGTAGACTGTTGTTTTAGCTGTCTTCTTTTGTATGCGGGCGAAGGGAAGTTTATTTACCCCTTTACCCCTTAAAACTTTTTCAGTTTCGCGTAAGATGCGTCCATTGCTTTTTTGCCGAGTTTCCCAAAGTCGATTGTATACATAACGCTTTCACCGATTGTCATAACATCTGTTATGTGTCCGACGCCCATGTGTTCGTGGAAAACTCTTTGTCCGACAGAATAAACATCATCAATAACAGGGGCTTGGTTTCTTTCGCGCTCTTTTTGTTCTGCTTCAAGTCGTTCGGCTTCTTGTTTTCTGCGGCGTTCATCTGCCATACGTTTTATTGCGTTGTCTTGGAAAAATGCTGCAATTTTTTCTTCTTCACGTTTTTTATTTATCGCGGATTTAACAAGAATTGTTCTTTGCGGTGTGCGGTTTGACGCAGGTCTTTGGTAGCTTGAACGGCTGTAACTGCTGTTTGAAGATGATGAACTTGATGATGAAGATGACGCAAGTCCTCTTCTTTGCGGAGCTACAAAGTTTGCTCCAAAACCGCTTGAAGGTTTTACGTAACCGTCTGAATCTGATTGCGCTTTTGCTTTTGATACTGCGCTTCTGAATGTTGAAGAACTTCTTGAGCTTGATGAGCCTATAGATTCACTTGATTCAATCAAGTTTTGCGGAATTTCTTCAATAAAGCGTGACGGGTTGTAGTACCTGTATTCACCCCAAGTTTGACGGCGTTTTGCTGATACTAAGTACAATTTTTCTTCCGCACGGGTTACACCAACGTACATCAAGCGGCGTTCTTCTTCGACTTCGGATTCACTTTGGAGCGTTCTTTGGCTCGGGAAAATTCCTTCATCCATCCCTGCGATAAATACAGTCGGAAATTCAAGCCCTTTTGCCGCGTGAAGTGTCATTAAGGTAACGTTATTTGCTTCGTTTTCCATTGAGTCTAAGTCTGATACAAGAGCAACCTGCTGCAAAAATTCGCCTAATGTATTTCCTTCTTCTTCAGGAACAAACTCTTCTGCTACGTTTACAAGTTCTTGAAGATTGTTTATATCATCTTGAAAATCAGGATCAACAGATGCTTTTGCTTGTAATTCGGCTAAATATCCTGATTTTTCAATAACAAGCGTGACAAATTCTTTTAATGTATAAGAATTTTGAGCATCTTTAAATTTTTGGATAAGTGTTGCAAAATCCTTTAGTTTTGATTGTGTTTTTGCAGAAATTTCTGATTCTTCACAGATTTTTATTGCTTCAAAAAGACTTATATCTTTTGAGTTTGCAAAATCAGACAGATTTTTAACCGTTGTATCACCGATTCCGCGTTTTGGGATATTGATTACACGGCGTAAGCTTTGTGAGTCATCAGTGTTGTTGATTAATTTTAAGTAGCATAAAACAGTTTTAACTTCTGCGCGGTCGTAGAATTTTGTACCGCCATAGATTCTATATGGTACACCTGTTGCCATGCAGGCTTCTTCTAACGCGCGGGATTGGTTGTTTGTTCTATACAAAATCGCAAATTGGTTAAAGTTTCCGTGAGCTGTTCTGCGAATATTTGAGATAATATAATTTGCTTCGTCAGCCTCATCATCTGCTATATAGTAGCTTAACTTCTCACCTTCGCCTTTGTTTGAATAAAGAACCTTGTCAACACGTTCGTTGTTATTTTCAATAACTGCGTTTGCAGCATTAAGAATGTGTGCGGTTGAGCGGTAATTTTGTTCAAGCTTTATCAGTTTTGTTTTAGGATAATCCTTTTGGAAGTTCATGATTATTGTATAATCAGCTCCGCGCCAAGAGTAAATTGACTGGTCAACATCACCTACTACACACAGTGAGCGCTCATCCGGAATCTCTTGTGAGAGGTTTGTATAAAGCATGTTAACCAAATTGTATTGTGCAAGGTTAGTATCCTGGTACTCATCAACCATAATATGTTGAAATCTGTCGTAATACTGTTGTCTGACTTCCGTATTTTGTTCCAAAAGTTTAACAGTCAGCATCAACATATCATCAAAGTCTATTGCGTTGTTGTTATTTAATGCTTTTTCGTATTCATCATATATTGAAGCTATCCTTTGTGATTTAAAATCCCTTGCATAAGTTGCAAACGCTGTCGCGTCCTGCATTTTGTTTTTAGCATTTGATATTACGGATTTTACAAGTTTAGTCGGGTAAACTTTTTCATCTAAGTTAAGTTTTTTGATTGCTCTTGTAATAATTTGGTTAGTGTCGGAATCATCATAGATTGTAAAATTCTTGTCTAAGTTTTTACCGGTTGCGGTGTTATATTTATCTATGTTTTCTCTTAAAATTCTTCCGCATATACCGTGAAATGTTCCGACCCACATGTATTTAACCGTATCTTCGCCGATAATTTTGCCGATACGTTCTTTCATTTCTTTTGCGGCTTTGTTTGTAAATGTTACGGCTAAAATGTTTCTCGGGCGTACTCCATTGCGAATCATGTATGCGATTCTTGTAGTTAAAACCTTTGTCTTTCCTGAGCCTGCGCCTGCAAGTATTAATAACGGTCCTTTTGTTGTTTGGACTGCTTCTTGTTGTTCCTTATTAAGATTTTCTAATAGATTTTCCATGACCTCTTCCCAAATCAAAAAAATTATGCTATAATACAGCATAGTTTAAAAATGTAATTAATGCAATCGAAAAGGTAAAAGAAGAAAATGACAGAATGTGATATGGAAATTTTATTAGAAGCAGGCGAAAACAGCGGAGAAGCTCCGAAAATTGTTGTTCCTATTGATGAAGACATGGATACTGTAAAATCAGATGCTCCAAATACCGTTGATGAATTGGCAATGGAACTTGCAACAATTAAACAATCAGCTAAAAAAATTGCTATTATCGGAAGCCGTAATCTTCCTATCACACATCAGCAAATGATTGAAACCCTTGCTACCGCTTTAGTTATGCAAGGTAACACAATTATTACATCAGGCGGCTCATCAGGTACAAACGCTGCTGCTATTCGCGGTGCGATGAAAGCTAATCCTGATAAATTATGTGTAATTTTACCGCAAACTATCGGTCAACAGCCGTCTGACGTTCAGGATCAGTTAATTGGTGTTCCTAATATTATTGAACATTCAGACCGCGCTATGATGACTCTTGCCGATGCTTCACGCGTTTGTAACAGAGAAATTATTGATGAATGTAATCAGTTAATCTGTTTCCTTTCTCATACTTCAAAAACTCTTCATAACGCTGTTCAGTATGCTGAAGAAGGTCATAAGGTTATCACTGTATTTTATTTAGATTAATTTCAGGTTTTTTATATGAGTGATGATTTAAAGAAATTAACGGGTAAAAATCCGAAAGATTTTGAACCTGTAGCTTATAGTCTTGTAAATAATTCTGATGTAAAGCTTTTTGGTGAATTGGTCGAAAAAGACGATTTTTTGTTTGATTTTGTTAAAACTAATGTTGCAAATCGTTTGGCGCATGTTTGTAACAAGTCAAATTATCTTAATTTGTTGAACTTTTTAAAGTTTTATTCGCTGTCTTATGAAGAATTTATCGTGTCAACGCTTGCAAAATACGCGGATGAAGATTTGACCGATAAAATGCTTGAAATTTTTGAAAACGGCACGGATGAAGAAAAAACATATTGTGCAAAGTTTTTTTCATACATTCAAGACCCTCTGGCGCTTGATATGCTGAGAAATAATGCATATTCAGACTACGCACCGCTTGCGTCTAATTGTGCTTCTACACTTGCTGTTTTAAATGATGAAGTTTCATATAAAAAAGCGCTTGAAAAACTTGATTCTGATGATGAATTTGCAACTCTTGACGGAGTTAAATTCCTTGTGGCTTACGGAAATAAAGAGGCTGTTTCTAAAATTATTGAGGTTATGAAAAAATCTTCCTTTGCCGAAAATATCTCAGGTGAAATTCCTTACCTGTGTCCGCTATCAGAGCTTAAGCAACCGGATTGTTTGTTTGTATTAAATTCTATTATTAATGGTTTAGGGGAAATCTTGGGACTTTGCCAGGTATTTGATTTTGAGCTTTACGAAACTTTTGAAAAACTTATAAACGGAGCTAAAACTTCTGAAATTGCGGTTGTGTTATTAAACGCCAAAGATAAATTTGATACCCTGACTGAAAATGATGAGTATTTGTTTGATGAGTCAAAAGATACAAAACAAGAGGTTTTGGATATTAAAAAACTTTTATGTTCAATGGATTTATCTCAATTGTATCCGTTAACGGATGATGAATTGAAATCTGACGGTTTATTTGTATTTACGGCACTTGAGCTGACAGAAGATACTCAAAAAGTCCGTGAGCTTTTAAAATCATCAAATCCTGCTGTTGTTGTAAAAGCGCTTGAGGTTTTGAAAGGGTTTGAGGAATTAACCTCTCAGGATAAAGATGTTGCGCGTAATTCTGTAACTGACGAGAATATCCGCAATATAATTTCTGCAATGTAGTTAAAATTTGTATTTGTAATTTTTAGGAAATTTCCAGCCGTTTTGCTGTAATGTTAAAGTGCAGCCCATAGGCTTGATTCCTGTTTCGCTTTTGCGGGAAAAAATAAATACATCCTGACAATAAGTGTTTGGTTTTTTACTTCCGTTTACGTCAATATAAAAAAAGTCGACATACGAAGGTTTACCATTTGCGCCGGTAGTATTTCTTGGGAAAAATATTACGGTTCCGTCCATTAACTAAAACATTAATCTAGTGTCATTGGTTACCAGGCTCCACGCTGCATTTGACCATTGTTGCGTTGTCATATCGGCAGGATAACCGCAATCGGTTTGTTTTTTACAAAGTCTTGCTCCTCTAAAATACGGCAGAAAATACGTTTTCCAAAATAAATCTACATCCATTTCAGCACCGGTCGGCCAGGAATCCATGCTTCCGTTATCGATTTCAGCAAGTCTTATTACGTTTGTGATTGAGGCATAAGATTTTTTTAATTGGCTTTCTATAGCGCTTTTTCTTGCATTGGAAATTAATGATGGAATAGTTATTGCAGCTACAACTCCGATTATACCGAGAGTAATAAGAACTTCGGCTAAAGAAAATCCATTTTTTGACATAATAAACCTTTCAATTTCTAATGATTGTGTTGCAGTTTACAATAAATATATTGTATATAACATATAATAAATTGTAGAAATGTTTTTGTCAACTCATTAAAATTTTTCTATGGATAAAAAAGAGATTTTAAAAGAGTTTGGCAGGAATCTTAAAGCCGAGCGCAACAGAGCAGGTTTATCACAAGAACAGCTTGCCGAAAAAATCGGGGTATCTTACGGACAGGTTGTCGGCATGATTGAACGCGGTGAAACAAATACTTCGCTGTCCGTAATTGTCGGAATTATGGAGGCTCTTGATTTAGATTTTGATAAGTTATATAATCGACACAACGCATAATATGGGAGAAAAATATGTTTAAATTTAATGATAAAAAAGAACAAAATGTACCTGAAGGTTTCAGACCTATTACAGATCAGGAAGCTGCTAACGCTTTTTTAAGATTGGATTTAGATAAAAGTTATACTATTACAAAAAATGAATGGATGTTGAGTTGTTTAAAAATTTTGGCAGATGATATTGAAAGTCTTGATAGAGAAGCACCTGACGTGATTATGAGTAAGTTTCAGGAATTGTCCGATGAATTTGATAAATATGACTTAGATCATAATAAGGTAATTGACTATATTGAATATAAGAATTTCCTTATGAATAATGTCTTAATTTCCGAATAATATTTCTTAAATATCTTAATAATTAAACATATAATTTACTTTTGTAATATAATCATAATGTTAGATTAGGGAAAATAGAGGGTATATACATGGTATTAAGATATGATTGCGGAGAAGTTATTACGGCAATGGTTACTCCAATGGAGAAGTCAGGTGCTATTGATTATGATAAAGTTGAAGTTTTAGCAAAGCATTTAATAGATAATGGCAGTGATTCTCTTTTGGTTGCAGGAACAACCGGTGAATCTCCGACAATGACTAATGAAGAAGAAATTGAACTTGTCAGTACGGTAAAAAGAGCTGTTGCAAACAGAGCAAAAATTATTTTAGGTGCAGGTTCAAATTCAACAGCTTCAGCGGTAGAATATTCAAAATTTGCCCAAAAAGAAGGGGTTGATGCAATTTTATCCGTTGTTCCGTATTATAACAAGCCTAACCAAAAAGGTATGATTGAACATTTTTCAGCAGTAGCGGAAGCAACGGAATTACCGATAATTCTTTATAATATTCCTTCAAGAACAGGTGTTAACATGTTACCTGAAACAGTTGCTTACCTTGCTGAAAAATACAGTAATATTGTCGCATTAAAACAAAGTTTTGCTGATATGGATAAGATAACAGAACTTAAAATGTTATGTCCTGAAGATTTTGTTATCTATTCGGGAGATGACAGTTTAACTTTACCAATGTTATCATTAGGTGCTCACGGGGTAATTTCTGTAGCTTCTCATCTTGTAGGTTCAGAAATTAAATCAATGATTAGAAACTTTAAAACAGGTGATGTTGTTGCAGCAAGAAATATGCACAAAAAATTATATCCTGTATTTAAAAACCTGTTTATGGCGCCAAACCCTGTGCCTGTCAAGGCCGCGCTTGAATATAAAGGTATAATTGATTCTCATGTCAGAAAACCTTTAGCAGGTCTTTCTGAAGATGAAAGAAATACTTTAATAAGAATAATTGACGAAGTTAAATCAGAATTAAGTCAGGAAGACTAGTTCAAATTAATTTCGTTTTAAATATTATAAAAGAAAATGACTAACAGTTAGAACACATATAAGAGGATAAAAAATTGAAAAACAAAATTATTATGTTTTGGGTTATTGTAGCAATTGTGATTGGCTGCCTTTTTGCAATCTACAAAAAACCAACAAAACTGGGACTTGATTTAGTCGGCGGTTCAAGAATTATGCTTGAAGCAAGAACAACAGGTACTGTTCCGACAATTACGCAAGACACAATGAGCAGATTGAAAGTTGCAATTGAAAACCGTGTAAATAAACTCGGTGTTTCAGAAACAAGTGTTGCGCAAGTCGGTGACAAAAGACTTTTGGTTGAAATTCCGCAAATTACGGATTTAAAAGAAGCAGAAGCTTTCTTGGGTAAAACAGCGTTATTGGAATTTAAGGAACCTGTATTTGACGCTAATAATCAGCCAAAAAGAGATGAGCGCGGAATGATGATGTGGAAGTCAACCGATCCTGAATTGACAGGTGAAGATGTAAAATCAGCATCAATCGGTTCAGATCAAACAGGACAATGGACTGTATCATTAGAATTTAACGGAAACGGTGCCGAAAAATTCGGTAAATTAACTCAAAGACTTGTCGGTCAGCAAATGGCAATATTCTTTGACGGAGATGAAATCTCAGCTCCTGTAATAAGAGAAGCAATTTTTGGCGGAAAAGCTGAAATCTCAGGAGGTTCAAGCGGTTTTGAATACGAAGAAGCCGAAAAAATGGTTAATCTGTTAAATGCAGGTGCGCTTCCTGTTCCTTCTGAAATTATTCAGGAAAACACTGTAGGACCTACTTTAGGTGCTGATAGTATCGAAAAATCAAAATTTGCAGGTATCTTAGGTATCGGTCTTGTAATGTTATTTATGATATTTTACTACAGATTACCGGGTGTTATTGCTGACGTTGCGTTGGTAATTTATGCGTTAATTTTGTTTGCATTGTTCAAGATTATTCCTGTAACATTAACTCTTGCAGGTATTGCAGGTTTCATTTTGTCAGTCGGTATGGCGGTTGATGCTAACATCTTGATTTTTGAAAGAACAAAAGAAGAGTTAAAAGCAGGTAGAAATCTGTTTACTGCAATTAATTCAGGTTTTGACAGAGCGTTTACAAGTATCTTTGATTCAAATATGACAACAGTTTTGGCTTGTGTTATTTTATATTTCTTAGGTACAAGCGTTGTTAAAGGTTTTGCATTAACACTTGCTTTAGGTGTAATTGTTTCAATGTTTACGGCAATTACGGTAACTAAAAACTTCATGCACTTAATCTTCGGTACGGGTGAATTAAAACATCCTGAACTGTTCGGTCTTTCTAAAGATGAAATCGGTAAGGGTTATGAAGTGACGGAAACTAAACGTGAAAAAGCACGTTTCGGTATTTTAGACTAAGAAAGTATGAGGTAAATATAAAAATGTTTAATTTCAATAAGACAGTACATGTCGTAAAATATAGAGTATTATGGATGTGTTTATCTGCATTGTTATTGTTCCCCGGAATTGTTGCAATGATTTATTCAATGGTAACATATCCTACACATTCTCCTGTTAAAGTAGGTATTGATTATACAGGCGGAACAATTTTGCAATACGGAGTGAAAGAAAATGTTAATAACGAAGCAGTTGCAAAAACAAGAGAAGATTTAGATAAAGTCGGTGTTCAAAATCCGTATATCCAAATTCTTAATGTTAATCCGACAGCAGAAAACAAAAATATTAATTCAATAATCTCAATAAGAACAAAATTTATTGATGAAGGCTCAGATGAAGCAGCCCAAATTACGAAAACAGTTCAAAGTGAATACAAGGACGCTGAACTTATCCAAGTAAGTTCAGTCGGTCCGACATTAGGTAAAGAGTTATTCAGAATGTCACTGATTGCTTTATCGTTAGCTATTTTGGGTATGATAATTTATATCTCATTGAGATTTAAATTTGATTATGCTTTAGCTGCAATTTTAGGACTTGTACATGACGTGTTATTTGTAGTCGGAGTATTTTCATTATTGGGAATTTTCTGTGATGTTCAAGTTGATGGGTTATTTTTAACCGCGATTTTGACAATTATCGGGTTCTCAATCA
This sequence comes from uncultured Candidatus Melainabacteria bacterium, assembly GCA_945910425.1. Taxonomy (GTDB): domain Bacteria; phylum Cyanobacteriota; class Vampirovibrionia; order Gastranaerophilales; family Gastranaerophilaceae; genus Zag111. The sequence continues at coordinate 16,206 of CAMDYM010000024.1, forward strand.
ACGATACAATTGTAACGTTTGACAGAATCCGTGAAAACTTACGTTATTACGGTAAGAAAATGACTTTTGGCGAAATTGTTGACGCATCAGTTAACCAAACAATTGCAAGAAGTATTAATACATCTTTAACTGTTTTTATCACTCTTGCTGCGTTATATTTCTTTGGTGGAGTTACAACAAGAGATTTCGTATTAGCAATGATGCTTGGTGTTGTTGTCGGAGTTTATTCAAGTATTTTCTTCTGCTCAATGCTTGTTGATTTCTGGGAAGAAAAGAAAGAAAAACAAAGAAAAGCTGCGGCTTAATCATATAATATTTGGTATTAACTTTATGGCTGTTATATTTTATAACAGCCTTTTTTATGGATGCAAATTCATTTTCCCTATAAGGTAGCAAAGATGAACCCTGTTTCTTACCCCTGTTTTTTCGATTAGAGAACTAACGTAAGCTTTTGCAGTAAACGTGGAAATATTAAGCATTTTTCCAATTTCAGTGTTGTTGTAGCCTTGGATTACTAATCTCAAAACTTCAAATTCTCTTTTTGTAATATTTAAATAATTTACGCCGTATTTTTTCATTTGTTGTCTGCACTAAATTTTACAATTATTATATTTTACGCAATAAAATAATGCAACTCTAATTCATTTATATTTTTGTCATATAATAGTTTTATGAATAAGCTTGCGGTATTTGTTTTGAATTTATTATTGTTTGCGCTGCCTTGTCAGGGTGCTTTTTTAGATAATATTCCGCAAACAACACTTCAAATTGCAAAAGATGCAGGGTATAATCAAAACTTTAATACCCCGACTTCAAAAATTGTAAGAGTCGGTATTGGGACAAATAATTTCGCGTCTTACGAGTGGGATTGTGCGCAAATCTATGGTACGGGTGAGTTTGAGCTTTATAATAATAAAAGCTATATAAATACATTTGATAGTGATAATGTTATTAAAATTTCTATGGTCGGTAAAATTTTTGTTTTAAAAGATGCTGAAGATAATGTTATAGAAAAAGTTTCAGGTCCGATAATATTTAAAACGGATTTCGGCTACTTAGGGGTAAAGGGTTTAAAGCGCTCAGGTCGTGATGCGGTTTATCGCGGGCAGTTAGAGCTTGTTCCGGCGGTAAAATCAGGGAAATTTCATATTGTAAACTCTTTGGAATTGGAAGAGTATTTAAAAGGAGTTGTCCCGAATGAAATGCCTGTTAGTTTTGGGTTAGAAGCTTTGAAGGCTCAAAGTGTTGCTGCAAGAAATTATGTTCTTTCTCCGCGGGTTAAGGCAAATCCTAATTATGATGTTGTTGATTCTGTTGCCAGTCAGGTTTATTTTGGCGCGAACACTGAAAAAGAATTATCTAACCAAGCAGTAAATGAAACCTCAGGAATTGTAGCATTATACGGCTGGGATTTAATCTTGGCTCAGTATTCTTCAACCGCCGGCGGATACACAGAAAGTTTTGAGAACGCATTTTCTGACCCTATTACAAAAAAATTCCCGTCAGACCCTAAACCGTATTTGGTTGCAAAACCTGATTATGAAGATTTTCGACCGCTCAACACTGAAGAAGCTGCTACAAAGTTTTACAAATCTAAGCCTAAGTCTTTTGATGAGAGATCGTCTTATTATCGTTGGGAGTGCGAGTGGAACGGACAAGAGATTCAGGATGCAGTTCAGGCAAATATTGCAGCACAAAGTACAACAGGGTTTGTAAAACCTATTGTACAAAAAGGTGAAACAATCGGGATTATTAAAGAAATAAAAGTTCTTCGCCGCGGGGATTCGGGTAAGATTATGGAACTTAAGATTATTACGGATTCAGGGGATTTTGTTGTACAAAAAGAGCTTGTTATAAGAAGACTTTTTACAAATCACGGTAAGGCTTTGCCGAGTGCGAATGTTGTATTTGAACAGGAATACAATGAAAACGGTGATTTAATTTATGTAAAAGCCTATGGCGGCGGGTTTGGACATGGTGTCGGAATGAGTCAATATGGCGCAGGATTTATGGGTAAGGAGCTTGGTAAATCTTTTGATGAAATCTTAAAGCATTATTATTCGGGGATAACACTTGCAACCGAACCTAAAATATTGTCGCTCAAAATTGGACAGGACAAGATTGTCAATAACTTTTTTACAAAAAACGGCAAGGCTGTTCTTGTTGTTGATAACAAGTATAAAATGGATTATATTGACGCTGTTATAAATAATGTTGATGAAAAGATTGAATTTGACACGACATCAAGGTATAATCAGATAGATTTATCAAAATATTTAAGACGCGGAATGAACACTGTTACGTTTTTCTATCCTGTAACGCAGGGCGGGAATAAGGCGGTCAGAATGTATATAGAATTGGCGGGAGAGTAATGACAGAATCTGTACAAGAAGGTAAAACACCAAGCGTATTAAAAGCTGCATGGCTTATTGCAGTTGTGACTATTGTGAGTAAACTTATCGGATTTGTCAGAGATATTATTATTGCAAATTATTATGGCGCGTCTTTAGTATCTGATGCTTATTATTACGCATATCAAATTCCGTCGTTATCTTTGATTTTGTTAGGCGGGGTTGGCGGTCCTTTCCATAGCGCAACAGTTGCAGTTTTTTCAAAGTTAATTCCGAATTTGAACGAGAAACCGACTGATGAAGTTAACAGATTATATTCAACTTTTACAAATGCCACGATAATATTTTTTCTTATTTTATCTGCAGTAATATTTTTGTTTCCTAAGCAGATAATGGGGTTAATTATTTCAGGCGGTTCGGTTGAAATGATTAATCTTGCGGCTCAGCATTTAAAAATAATGACTCCGCTTCTTGTAATCGGTGGGATTGTCGGGATTTATTATGGAATTTTGATTATCTATAGACAATTTATGCTTCCGAATTTGTCACCTATAATAATGAGTTTGGCAATTATCGGGGTTGTAATGGCTGTTCCGAATGATCAAAAAGGTTACGCTCTTGCCTGGGCAACTACAATCGGTGCTGTTTTGCAGCTTGTTATTCAGTATCCGAATATCAGGAAACTCGGATATCGCTTAAAACCTTGTTTTGAGTTTTCTAATAACCCTAATTTTAAAGCGATTTGCGAACTTTTATTCCCTGCGGTGTTAAGTTCGACAGTGGGGCAAATTCATATATATGTTGATATGTTTTTTACATCATCAATTTCGGAAGGCGCTTGGACTGCAATAGGATATGCAAATAGAGTTTTTCAGTTTCCTGTCGGAATTTTGGTTACGGCGTTTTTGGTACCGTTGTTCCCGATTTTTGCAAAACTTGTTGCCGAAAACGATTTTGATGGTATAAGAAAATATTTTAATAAAGGTGTCGGGGTTTTGTTTTTTGGTGCAATCCCGATAATTATAGGAATACTTGTTGTCGGAATGGATGCTGTAAGGCTTGTGTTTGAACACGGGGTGTTTGATGAAAATGCCACGTTTATGGTGACAGAAGCGCTGTGGTTCTTGTCGGTTTCAATTATTCCGTATGTATTTAGGGATTCTATTACAAGGGTTTATTATTCGTTTAACGATTCTGCTACTCCGTTTGTTGTTGCATTTTCTTCTATCGTTTTAAAATTATTATTAAACTGGGTTTTGATTTCAAAAATGCACTTTGGAATTGGCGGAATTACCTTATCAACCTCATTGGTAACTTTATTTAACGCTGTTGTTTTGGGTATCTTGATGTGCAAAAAAATGAAAATGGATTATACATCTTTGTTCATAAACTTGTTTAAAATGTGCATATCAGGTATAATAACATTTGGGGTATGCTTGTTATGTGCTTATGAATATGATAAGTTTATAACCCTTCCTAAAATTCCGTTTGAAATAGTTAAAATCAGTTTAATAGCAATAGTATGTCTGGGTGTTTATGTTCCGCTGAATTTACTATTTAAAATGGAATATGCAAAAGAGTTGTTTAATAGATTATCAGCAAAATTTATACGGAAGTAAGAGAATATACAAATAAGTTCAATACAGTTAGAGTAGAGTTATGCAGTTACGAGTTGGTCAAAGTCTTGATAGTAAAAGAGTGCGCTTGGATTTTAAGAAAAGTCCGAGTACACCCGATAGAGTTCCAAGTTATGAGATTGAAAAGGCAAGAGCTGATGAGTTTGTTAAAAAGTATAATGAACAAGGTGCAAAACTTTTTACGGTAACTCAGGTGTGTGCTAATTTGGGAGCTTTGTTAGGCGGTCTTGCGGGTTTTCACAAACGTTCTTTTAAGCTTGTATTTGGCGGAGCATTCACAGGGCTTGTTGTAGGTTTTCTTGCAGGAACAGGGTATTCTGTTTATAAGAAAAATTCTCTTATGAAAGAGTATGATGTAAAACAGATTTCTAAAAATTAAATCACAGGTTGGGAGTTTGATGAAAGAAAAATTTAAGCCAAATATTGATGAACGCCCTGTAATGATTGTTATAGGCGTACTTACGTTTTATTTGCTTGTTGAATTTTTTGCTGTTTATTTGTTCTTTTTGCATAGAATAAATTTGGCTGCGATGTTGATTGCAACAGTTATTTTTACTCTTATTTATCTGCCGAGGTTTTTAATTTTGTATAAATTAAAAACCAAAGATAAAATTCAGATAATTGATGATTTTATTGTGATAAATAATGTAGGCGTTGCACTTTCAGATATTATAGATTTTCGTGTTGAAACGGAAAAACCGCAGGTCGTGTTTTTTATCAATAATAAAATGATAGTATTTCATCAGGCAAGATTTTATTTAAAACTTCAAAACGGCACAACAACATTTACAGTTATCGGCAGTGAAAAGACTAAGCTGTTGGAAGAGTTTTTGAGGTGTATTACTTAATTTTTACCCCCGACGGTAGTTCCGTCTTTTGTGTCTTTAAGAACAATTCCTGCTTCATCCAGTGCAATTCTGATTTTGTCTGCAATGTCCCAGTTCTTTTCAGCGCGGGAAGTTTTTCTTAGTTCAAGGATTTCTTCAATTGAGTTAAAGCTTTGCCCTAAAGCTTTTGAAACTGACTCAACGCCTTTTGCTAAGTCTTCGTCTGATAAACCTGCTTTTTCAAAGGTGAAACCTAAAACAGAACCCAGTTTATAAAGGATTGTATAAGCGTCTTTTTCGTCTTTATTGGCTCTTGTTGCCAAATCAAACAGAACTGCAAGTGCTTTTGAGGTATTTAAATCTTCATCCATTGCTTCAACAAAAGCCTTGTATTCATCAGTTGTCGTAATATCAAGTTCTTCATTTATCGGAGTTTGTTTAGCGTTTGTAAGACGTTTTGCTCCTGCTTTGGCGGATGTTAGAGCTTCATCAGAAAATTCTACAGGCATTCTGTAATGATTTGTCAGAATGAATAATCTTAAAGTGTTTGCATCATAATTCTTTAACATATCATCAATAGTCAAGAAGTTTCCTAATGATTTTGACATTTTTTCTTTGTTAATTGTAACAAAGCCGTTGTGAAGCCAGTAATTAACAAATTTACATCCGTTTGCGCATTCGGATTGCGCGATTTCGTTTTCGTGGTGCGGGAAGATTAAATCTGCTCCGCCTGCGTGAATGTCAATTGTTTTACCTAAATATTTTCTGCTCATAGCTGAACACTCAATATGCCATCCCGGACGTCCAACACCCCATGGTGAATTGTAACCGAACTTTTCATCACGTTTCCACAGTGCAAAATCAAGCGGATCTTCTTTTAAGTCGCCGACTTCAATTCGTGCTCCGCTTTCAAGCTGATCAATAGGCTGTTTTGAAAGATAGCCGTAACGAGGGAATTTTTTTACCCTGAAATAAACGTCGCCGTTTGATTCGTAAGCGTAACCGTTTGAGATTAAATCTTTCACGATAGAAATCATTTCACCTAATGTTTTTGTTGCAAAAGGTTCAATATCAGGTGTTAGAGTATTTAAAGCTTTCATTGAATTTGAAAATTGCTTGTACCAGTATTGAGAAACTTCTGTTGGTGTTTTTCCTTCTTTTTCGGCTTTTTTAAGAATTTTATCATCAACATCGGTTACGTTGCGGCAATAAGTCACATTATATCCGCGGAATTTTAAATATCTGTATAAAACATCCCACGTGATATAACATCTTGCATGACCTAAGTGAGCATAGTCATATACTGTAGGTCCGCAAACGTACATTTTTACTTTATTATCTTCAATCGGTTTAAATTCTTCTACTGTGTTTGTGTAAGAGTTAAATAATCTCATAATAATCCCTCATTTCTTACATAAATTTTACTACAAACAAATATTTTTTATTAACAAATGTAAATCATTATGAAATATATAACAATTAATTTAAAAAAGAATACTTAATTATTATATACAGTTTATATAAAAATGAGGATATTAAAATGAGTGAAGTTAACGCAACAGGTGCTATAGGACATGCGAGAACAACAGAAGCTGCTTCTCAAACTACAACAACTACTAAAGCAAAATCATCAGGAACAGAGATTGCGGATGCAATGAGGTCAAATGATAATAAAAAAGCCCCGACTCTTCCGCAACGACCTAAACCAAGAGTTATTACAGTAACCGTTCCTAGCGGAAGCAGCTTAGGCTTTTTGGCAGAAGAACATCATACAACCGTTTCAGAAATATTGAAACTTAATCCGAATATTAAAAATCCTAATCAAGTTAGTGAAGGACAAAAAATAAAAATTAATCATATTGATAAAAAAGATTGGGATGCTTACCAAAAAGATTTGAATGCTTATAATTCATATCAATACAAACTTGCAGAACAGGAGTGGGAAGCTGAGCAAGCTCAAAAATTACAAAACAAAATCAATAAAGCTACAGCTTCAATTCAGCAAGCAAAAGAAATGGGTTATGGTGATTATTATAATTTCCAGATTGATAAAAAAACAGGGGATGTAACAATCACTCTTAAAGTCGATAAAGAACTTGGTGATATTAGAAATGGTCTTGGACTGCCTCGCGGTCATTTGAGGGCTAAAAATCCTAAAATCATGGACAAATACAAACCCGGTCGGATTTATGATATTGATAATGGTGTAAGAATTAACGATTGGGACGATATTGACGTAAAGGCCGGAGAAAAATTCGTTATCAGCGGAGATTGTATCAACCCTAAAACAGGTTTCTTTGGCGGACGTTACTAGTTAAATAACTCAAAAATTTCAAATATCGGTTGGAGCAGTTTTTCGACCGATATTTTTTCGTCAAGTTCAAGCGTAATTATAGGAATGTTTTTTTCAACTCCAGCCCAAGTGCCAAAACTTCCCGGAGTCGGGTAGCCGATACTAGGTTCAACAGGATATTTGATTATATCTGAAATCTTTTGTGCAATATCTTTTGCTGGTCCGTCGTAGTTTACGATTTTGTATGGTGCGTGAAGTGTCAGGATAAGTTCTGGCTGATATTTTTCAATAACATCAATGACAAATTTTGTTTCAATCTCACTTGCAGGGGATGTTCCGCTGTAGTAATTTGCAGGGTTTGTGCCGGCTTTACTTGTATCTTCCCCCCAGTTTTTTGTCGGGAAATTTCTGTTTATGTCGACTCCGTTTGCGTTACAGCGAGTGTTTAACTGTAATCCGTCAGGGTTCAGGCATGGGATGAACAGTTTTTTACCCCACCTCGAAATCAAAGATTTCGGTCCTCCCTCAAGGGGAGGACATAAATATGTTTTGATTTTTTGTATTACGCCATCTAAATTTTCTGTAATTTCGCTGTTCCAAAACCTTAGAACGCTAAATCCTGATTTTTCTAAAAAAATTGTTCTTTTAATATCATTTTGAATACAAGTATTTTGATTATGTTGCCCGCCGTCAAGTTCAATTATCAAATTTTTTTCAAAACATACAAAGTCAACAATATATTTCCCTATAGGTTGTTGACGCCTGAATTTTACCCCTAATTGTTTTTGTTTAAGGTGCTGCCAAAGAATTATTTCTTGTTTTGTAGAATTATTCCTTAAATTTTGACCTAAAGTTATTAAGTGTTTGTCGTATTTTCTAAGGGTGTCCTCCCCTTGAGGGAGGACCGAAATCTTTGATTTCGAGGTGGGGTAATCTTGAGCGAGAGAACAATTTAGATACTCTTCAATCAAAAACTTTCCCTGCGGTTCATCTCCGTGTATAACACCTATTATTAGTGCCTGGTGCTTATCGGGAGTTCCCAGAAGTTCAACGGTGTTGCCAAGCTTTGTTTTTATCTTTTTCAGAGTTTGCATTTATCCCCCTCTTAATTAAATAACGCATCAATAAAATCGTCAGGGTTAAATGCTTTTAAATCTGTCATTTTTTCACCAACTCCGACAAGTTTTACGGGTAATTTCATATCTTTTGCGATTGCTATAATTATTGCTCCTTTTGCGCTTCCGTCAAGTTTTGTAAGAGCAACAGATGTAAGATTAACGGCTTGTTCAAAAACTTTTGCTTGTTGTAATCCGTTTTGACCCGTATTGGCATCAATTACAAGAATACTTTCACGCAATGCTTCGGGAGCTTGCTTATCTATAACTGTTTTTATCTTTTTTAATTCTTCCATGAGGTTGAATTTATTTTGCAGTCTTCCTGCCGTATCGACTAAGATTACATCATAATCCTCTTTTTTAGCTTTTTGGATAGCTTCATAAACAACAGATGCCGGATCTGCTTTATCTCGTCTTACAATGTCAGCTCCCGCACGTTCTGACCAAATGTTTAACTGTTCTTCCGCGGCTGCGCGGAAGGTGTCGCCTGCTGCGATTAGAACCTTTTTACCTTCTTGTTTAAATTGATACGCAAGCTTGGCAATTAAAGTTGTTTTACCTGCTCCGTTAACACCTGCTATAAAGTAAATATTAAGTTCGCTTTCTTTGTAATTAAGTTCGGTAGTGCCTGCTTCAGATAACGTTTTTTTAAACTCTTCTTTTAGATAATTTTTTAATTCAGATGGCTTAGCCTTCTTTTTAGTGCGAAGATTATCAACAAGTTCAACCGCATAATCAACCCCTAAATCCGCTGAAATTAGGGTATCTTCGATATCATCAAGTGCAAATTCCGAGTATTCTTCATCATTTGTATTAACATTTGATAAAACATCACCGACAAGAGATTTTGCAGTGTTTGATACAGTTTGTTTTAAGTTTTCAATCTTATCTTTAAAAAATCCGAACATAAACAAATATTAGCATAAAATTATTTGTTTTTCATCCAAAATAGGTATATTGCAATTTGTCGGCGCAGATTTTTTAATTCTTTCTCTTGTTTTTCAGGGTTTTTACAAATGTAGTTCAGCATAAAAAATATAAATCTTAGTTCTTGCCAGATTGTATCAGGCATGTAAATATCGTCTTCCTCGTCATATTTATAACCGGTCTTGTTATTTGTAGTCATAAAACCTTAATTCTTGCCTATAGTTTTGTGTTATTGACATTTATATTAAAGCAAAGCTTTAATTTGTTGTCAATAAGTGATAATAAATTTAGACTGTTAGTATGATAGATATTTATGAAGAGATAAGAATAATTCTTTTACGCAGAGGTTGGTCAATGCGTAAATTAGCCAGAAAAATGAAAGATGCTAATTATGATATCCTGACAGAAGGTGCATTTTCTACACCTTTTAAGAATAAACGGGTAAGATTTGAAACTGTACAAGAAATACTTGATTACTTGGGTTATGAAATCGAAA
>CAMDYM010000025.1 GCA_945910425.1 uncultured Candidatus Melainabacteria bacterium
TTATAAATTTCATAACCAAAAATTACATTGCAACTGATTGCGATTTAACCTCGACTTCTACAGGAGCTTCTTTCAGCATTTCAGCATTAAGCGTTCTTGCCTGTTCGATTTTAGCCATCGGTACTGTGGTTTTTGAAGGTGTTTGAGCAATAACACTGCCTTTAATTGATGTCGGAGCTTTTGTTGCCGCAATCATCGCAGGATCCGGATGGGCTTTATACTGCCTGTAATCCGTCATAATCTTTGCAACAAACCTTCTTGTTTCACTGAACGGAGGTATCGCACGATATTTTTTTACATTTGCCGGGCCTGCATTGTATGCTGCTAAAGCTAATTCCATAGACCCAAACATTTTGTACATTGATTTGTAATACATGATTCCGCCCTTGATATTATCATCAAGTGAATAAGGGTTTAAACCCATTCTTCTTGCGGTTGAAGGCATAAGTTGGAAGACACCTACAGCGCCGTGAGAGCTTCTTGCTTCGTGTCTGAATCCTGATTCTGTTTTGGCGATACTTAGCGCAATTGCCGGATCTACGCCCATTTCGATAGAATGTTTTACTATCGCTGCCTTCACTGTATTGACATTGGCTGCGTGCACAGGCGAAAACAACATATACACCAGTGCAATAGTGAATAGTAATAATTTTTTCAAAATGTAATCCTCTAGTTGTAAATTGAAAATTCTCCGAAAACTACTTTTTTGTTCCTACTTTTTGATAAGATTTTCGTCTTCATTGAATATGTTTATGACTCTATGATATTACAAAAATTTAAAATTTCAACCCCCATGGGGTGAATTGCAAAAATTTACCCCGCTCAAATCCACTCATAGAGCAGGGTTTACATTCTTAACATTTAGTGTAAAAAGTACGATAATTGTGTCAATAGACATTTGAAAAAGCAAGGGTGCAAAAAATTGCACCCTACAATCTTTTGTTTTAACTATTCATTTATACATGGCGAAAAACCTGATTCAGTACCTCCAGGTCTGCTTGCGTGATTTAAACATAATTTAGGATAAGAACCCATTAAATTAAAGTTAGTAGCACATTTTCCTATTTGAATATTATCCGCATTCAATTTAGAACTATTTGTATTACAAAATACATTTTTTCCCGATTTTACAAGACAACATTCTTTAATATCATTTGGTTTAGCAATACCAGAGGCATTAGAAGACCCTTCAGGAACAAAAACCTTTGCTCCATTCTTCTTAATAAGATATATATCATATTCATCAGCCTTATATCCTATACGAATAACTACATAGGTATTACTACCCGAATTATAGGCAAGAACAAAGTTTCTCGTAAGACTACATTTTGAATAGTATTTATATTTATCCAATTTACAGCATGGTTCAGTATATGGATCACCAAAAGTCTTTGTTGCACAATCATCTGTTGGTGTCGTCTGACAAAAAGCATGTGAAGGGTTAGTGGTGCAGCAACCTTTACTCTTAAACACTTCCTCTCCCTTACTTGCAAAAATATTACTGCAACAGCTTGATTTATGAGCATTAGCGTACTCACTTGAAGATGTACAGCATTCAGCATCCGTTCCCTTCGTTGCGGAGCAAGTTTTACATTCTGTTCTGCTTCCGTATTTGTCAGGAAATGCATCACAACATCCTGCATGAAAATTACTTTCGCAGCATTTTTCAGTTGTTTCACCCTCTGCGCATGGCGTTTCTATCTCTACAAGTTTGTAATCCCAATCTATGGCACTGCTTGTTCTATCTAAGCTGCCCTTTTCAGGTAATGTTATCTCATATTCATGCAAATCTCGTCCTTTTACGTTCGGACCCTTTTTACCGTTTATATCCAGTAAGATTTTTACTCCATGGTTTGGGGTTTTTGGTTCCATACATATACTTGAACCGTTTTTTAAGCTTGCGCATGCACCTTTATATGTCGGGGTGTATTCTGATTTATCTCCGTCTTTATACTCGTAATACTTACTTGCAAAGCAATTTCCGTTACTATCTCCGCAATACTTTGATACTTTTAGATATTTTGTTATAAATGCTCCGCTTGTTGTGGCATAACCGGTTGGGTCAGTTTCTGAGGTATACAACATTGTCTTTTTATAATCATCTGTATTTTCATTTATTAGCAAGGATGCAATTGATGATTCTATTGTTTGTTTTTCGCGTTTTAGGGCTGCATCTAATGTTTTTTCCTGATAATTTTTCACTACCATTGGTAATACAAGGGCTGCTATTATTCCTACGATTGCGACTGCAAGTAATACTTCTGTTAGGGTAAATGCTTTTTTACCCTCTCCCGACTTTTCTAATTTATTACAGTTTCTTAACATTTTATTCTCCTCCCGTTCTGTGATTATTCTACAAATTCTTAACATCATTGTCAATTTGATACTCATTTTTTAATTCGTAATTTTTATCTTGCGTATCGTATGTATAAACGTTATAAATTTCGCCATCTGTTGTTATTTTTATGGAATTTAGCAAATCCGTTCTTAAAATTTCGGTATTTCGCAGTACATCTAATGTGCCTTTATTCGGGTGCCCGAAATAGTTTATACCTGTTGAAATCAATGAAACTTTATTGCCTAAATATTCAAGCATACCCAAGTCAACAACTTTCGGACCGCCGTGATGACCGACTTTTAGAACTTCAACATTATGCGGAATATCTTTTTTAACCTTATTAAACGCTTCAATTCCCGCATCACCCATAAAAAGCATATCAAAATCCTTGTAAGATAATAACGTAATAATTGAACAGCCGTTACTTTCATCTTTACCTTTAATATTTGCTTTAAACGTCTTAATAGTCAAATCTTTTTTGCGATAAATTTCTTTGTTATTTTCTGCAATCACAAATTTTTGATTAACCTTTTTGGCTGTTGCAAATATTTTCTTCGCTGTAGCGGTTTCTGCATTTCTTGAATTTAAGTACAACATTTTCGTTTTGGTACTTGAAATTATATCGGGCGCTCCGCCAGAGTGGTCGTTGTCAAAGTGAGTTACAATAACACCTTCAAGATTTTTGATACCTCTGTCCTTTAAGTATTTCAACATAATTATTTTTGCCTGAGAATTTCCGCTATCATAAGGAGCTTTGCCTGTATCAATCATAAAATATTTATTCTCGGGAGTCTTTATCAAAAACGAATCAGCATTCTGAACATCAAATGCAATTATTTCAAGGTTATGTGAAACTGGTTTTAAAGTCGTCAAACCTAAGACTAAAGAAATTGACAACACCGTAATAAGACAGTGTTTATACTTATTGAATCTAATCAAAAGAGTTCCGCCAAGAAGCATCACATAATACAAAACAAGTTGTAAGATATTCGGATGAGTAGTTTGAATCAGGCAATATTTCATATTGGCAAAGAAATCCGAAATAAATATAAGAATATTTAGTAAATAATTCAAGAAGAAGTCAAAAACTCTGCATATAGGGTCTGCAATCGGCGGAATAACCGCAAGTACAGAACTAACAAAACCGCCAAAACTTATCACACTTAGTAAGCTTACGGTTGAAATATTGGCAAACACCGAATACAGACTAAACGTATTAAAATAAAACATCTGAATAGGCGCAACCCAAAGCTGTGCGACAATCGGAATAAGCACAGGAATCTTAATCCAATTTGGAATAAAATCAAGCTTTCTACCGACAATATTTGCCGTTGTAAGTAAACCAAACGTTACCAAAAATGAGAGTTGAAAACTTACATCATTTATATACGCAGGGTTATAAATAAGCATAATCACAGCAACCAAAGACAAAAGCGAAACACTATGAGCATCTCTGTCGATAAGTTTTCCTGCCAGAACAAACAACAACATCAAAGCCGCTCTGATTACGGACGCTCCAAGTCCTGTCATAAGAGTATACAAAATTACAACAAGCATGCCTGACAATACTCTTGGTTTAAACGGAACACCCAAAAATCTTAAAATAAAGAACCAAAATGTATAAATGAACGCAACATTCATACCTGAAGCTGCAAGAATATGAAGCAACCCTGAATTGATAAACGAATTTTTGATATATTCAGGCGGCGACACCGCATCATCGCCAAAGACTATTCCGCCTAAGACTTCTAAATTCGGACTTTTTAAATATTTTGAGTGAACATTTAAAACTCTGTTTCTCGTATTATTCAATCCTTGTAAAAACTTCCACTTAAGCGACGGTTCATCAGATAATATTTGCACATCATCAGATTTAGCATACATTATCGTAAAGGTGTTAAAATTTCTTAAATATCTGCTATAGTCAAACTGAGAAGGATTTGTTGCATAAAAAGGTTTTCTTAATCTGCCTTTTACTAAAATTTTCTCACCTATATTTAAAGTTTTAAGAAAATTTTCATCTCCCGATATTGTTACAAATGTTTTGGCATGAACTTCTGTTTCATTAACATTGTCGGTTTCTAAAAAGAATTTCATCTTAGTTTTATCAGAAGTTGACGGAACACTTACAATTCTGCCTGAAATATTTGCATCCAAAGGCACCATTTGCAAAAGTTCATCATAGTTTTTAATCTTAAAAAATGTTACAAAAAACCCTAGATAAAAAACGAACATAAAAATTAAAACTTTGCGGACATTAAACAGTCTTAAATACATCAAAGTTATTAAAAACAGGGTTACAGCCAAACAATACACAACGGCAAAACCGTAGAAGCAAGCCAATATTCCGCTCATAAAAATCATTGATGTTAAAAACATCATCAGGTTTTTATTCTGAATAATATCCCTTAATACTTCTTTTGTAATAACCATAATTCCAACATATAAATGATAACATACTTAAAAATTATTGTGTAAATAAAAAAAAGATGTTATACTGTCAGAGGAGAAAGAGAGTAACATGAGCAGTAATGATTTTTATATTGAGGATTTTTTAAGACAAGCGGTATCTGTCGGAGCGTCTGACGCGCATATTTGCGAAGGCGAAAGACCTGCAATCAGAGTATCAGGACAGATTATACGAATTAATCTTCCGCCATTAACCAGTGAAGATATTGAATTTGTCATAAGAACAGTCGCGCCTACACACTTGAAAGACCGTATTACAAGGTTCTTTGATATCGACTTTTCTTACGAAATCCCGGGTTGTTCAAGGTTCCGTATAAATATGAGCAGGCAGCTTGGGAAAACCGCAATGGTTATCCGTGCAATTCCGTATTACATAAAAACATTCTCTGAACTTGATTTACCGACAACTTTAGAAGAATTTGCCACATTTAATAACGGACTTGTTCTTGTTACAGGACCTACAGGTTCAGGTAAATCAACAACAATTGCGTCGTTAATCGATTTTATCAATGCAACAACATCAAAACACATTGTAACCATTGAAGACCCTGTTGAGTTTATATTTACCAACAAAAAATCTATCGTATCACAACGTCAACTGCTGATTGATACACCATCTTTTTCTGACGGGGTTAAATACGCATTAAGACAAGACCCTGACGTTATATTTATCGGTGAAATCCGTGACAGGGAAACCGTTGAATCAGCGCTTAAAGCAGCTGAAACAGGGCACCTTGTTGTTTCAACAATCCACACAAACGACTCCGTTCAAACAGTAGGCAGAATAATTAACCTCTTTGAACCCGGAGAAAGACCGTTTGTAAGAGAACAAATCGCAAACACTTTACGAGGAACAATTTCACAAAAACTTGTACCGACAACTGACGGCGGTTCTCGTGTTCCTGCGGCTGAAATTCTTGTCGTAACACCAACAGTTAAAGACTTTATACAAAAAGATGAACTTGAAAAAATATACGAACTTGTTAAAAAAGGTTCATTTAACAATATGACAACAATGAATATGTCATTATTTAAACTTTACAATGAAGGTAAAATAACTCAAGAAAGTGCAATTGCATATTCTGATAATAAATCCGAACTTGAACAGATGATGAGAGGTATTTACCACGGCACAGGCGGTTAAACCATAAGACAATGCAAAACAGTTTTGTAACAGACGCAATTAATTTAAAATCCTATAATTTAAGTGAAGCAGATAAAATTATTGTCATGTACTCTAAAGAAAAAGGATTAATTAGGGGGGTAGCTAAAGGGGTTAAAAAACCTAAAAGTAAATTAGGTGCCCGTATGGATTTGCTTGTTGCTAATACCCTGATGCTTCATAAAGGAAGAAACCTCGATACAATCTGTCAGGCTGAAGTTGTTAACTCTTTTTATAAAACTCGTCAGGATATAGATAAAATTTGCTACTCAACTTATGTTACTGAAGTTGTCCATAATTTTGGAGTAGAAGAAGACCCGTGTTCTGAAGTTATTTACGACCTTTTATATAAAACGCTTGATTCTATTGCTTCAGCTCAAAATAAAGTAGACATCATGCTTGCTGTTATTAAGTTTCAACTAAAAATGATGATAGAATCAGGTTTTGGAATAGAATTTGACAAATGTCTTTGCTGTCATGACAGTATAAAAGAAGATACAATGTACCTTATCCCGCACCTTGGCGGGATTGTTTGCAGGGAATGCGCTAAAAAAATCCCGTATAATAAAAAGCAATTACCCTACAAATTAAGAGATTTTTTCAAACAAATGTCAATAAATGATTTTGACCAAGTCGGAGAATATGAACAAAAAGCTAACGAAAAAGTTTGCACGGTAACTTTTGAAGTTCTAAAAGAATATATAACAATGAAATCACCTAAAAAATTCAAATCAACGGGAATTTTACAAGAAATGCCCGTGGGGGAGGGTAAATAAAGGGGTAGCAACAACAAGACGAACAAATTACCCTAACCCACCCAAAGGCTCTATCGGGGGATTGAAGAAATAAAAAATATTTTATAATCATTAAAAAAAGAGGTTCCAATGAAAAAATATATAATACTGGCAGCAATCATGATTTGCGGGACTACGGTATTTGCCGCAGATGCTCAGATGTTTAAACTTGATAACGGACAGACTGTCGTTATTCAGGAAGTTAGAAACAATCCTATAGTAATTATTGATACATGGATAAAAACAGGTTCAATAGATGAAGAGGATTCAAATAACGGGGTTGCTCACTTTTTGGAACATTTATTTTTTAAAGGGACCAAAAACCATGCCCCCGGAGAATTTGACAGAATCCTTGAAACAAAAGGCGCAATTACAAATGCCGCAACAAGCAAAGATTTTACACACTATTACGTAACTATTCCGTCAAAAGACTTTGATTTAGCTATGGAACTTCACGCTGATATGATGATGCACCCGTTAATTCCGCGAAACGAAATGGAAAAAGAACGTAAGGTCGTTTTAGAAGAAATTAATAAAGACCTTCAATCACCGACAAAAATTCTGCACGAAAATCTTAATACAATGATGTATCAAGATCATCCTTATAAAAGAAAAGTCATAGGCAGAAGCGAAGTAATTGAAACAATTACCCGCGATCAGGTTCTTGACTTTTATAATAAACATTATTCACCGTCTAATATGATAACTATTGTAATCGGTGATGTTGAAACTTCTCATGCCTTGGAAAGAATTAAAGAAGTTTTTAACTCCGAATACAAAAAACAAACCAAAATAATTTACCCGAAAGAACAACAATTAACAAAACAAATAAAAAAAGCCGAATATCTTCAAACAGAATCAGGCTATATGGCAATGGGATTTCGCGGAGTATCAATAAGCGAAAATGACTCTTATGCTTTGGATGTTTTAGCAACAATTCTGGGCGAGGGACGCTCGTCAGTCTTAAACCAAGTTTTAAAAGAAAAAAAACGTCTTGCATTTTCAGTTGATGCAGGAAATATGACCTCTCGCGATGACGGAATTTTTTACATTACAGCAAACTTTGAACCAAATAAATGCAAACAGGTCCAAAATGCAATATTTGAAGAAATTAAAAAGATTCAGGAAAAAGGTGTCACAGATGAACAGCTAAAACTTGCAAAGAATATGATTGAAAGAAATACTTATTATGCAAGAGAATCCATAACCAATATCGCAACAGAAATCGGTTACACAATGGCACTAACAAACGATATAAAATTTTATGAAAACTACCTGAATAACATAAAATGCGTAACAAAAGAAGCAGTAAAAAAAGCTGCAAATAAATATTTAGGTCCAGAAAAAAGCGCAATATCAATAGTATTACCTGAAAGCGCAAAAAATATTCCAATTTCAAACATAACCCAAAACTCAGGTACAGCTCAATTAGTTAGTAAAAACAAAGAAACACAAAAATACCTGCTTTCAAACGGGTCAACTATGCTTTATACACCGAACACCGCAAACGATATTATTGCAATAAATATTACATCCCGCGGCGGACAGCTTTTGGAAAACGTAAGAGGAACTGCTAACCTTACAGCTTCCACTATGATGAAAGGTACTAAAAACTATACATCATTAGAGTTATCCCAAGTATTAGAAGATAACGGGATTAAAATTGTACCAACAAGCGGAGCCGACGCTTTCTCAATAAGCGTTTTGACAACAAAAGATGAATATGATAAAACACTTGAACTTTTAAACGAAGTTGTAAATAATGCGACATTTGATGAGTTTGAGATAGAAAAAGTTAAATCTGACAAACTTAACTCAATAAAGAAAAATAAAGACAACGCGCTTCAAAGAGCGGTTGAAGAGTATAGAGATTTAATTTACTATAATACACCATACTCAATATCATCAAAAGTCTTAGAAAAAAATATCCCGAACATTAAACGCGATGATATCGTAAATTATTATAATAATATTTTTAACCCTGAAAATATGATAATATCAATTAATGGAAACATTGATAAAGACAAAACCGTTCAGGAACTGAACAAAATATTTACACCGAAAAACACCGAGTGCCAGGATTTTGACTATAACACATATAATTCAAAAATCACATCAATTAACGCACCACGCGAAAACCTTATAAAAATGCCGACCCAAACAGCCTGGATACTTTTAGGCTGGCAAGTTAACGGAGTCTTAAACGAAAAGGATTATGCAACATTACAAGTAATTGACTCTCTGCTTGGCACAGGGATGAGTTCAAGATTATTTAAAGACTTAAGAGAACAGGAAGGACTGGCTTATCAACTGGGTTCAGGGTATTCACCAAATGTTTTAAGAGGAAGCTTTATGCTCTACATCGGCACAAACCCGAACACCTTAGAAAAAGCAAAAACAGGATTATTTGAAGAAATACAAAAGCTAAAAACCGAGTACGTAGGCGATAAAGAGCTGTCAGATGCGAAAGAAAAATTACTCGGGAACTACATCGTAGGACTTGAAACAAATCTTGATAAAGCAACAAATACTGGCTGGTTTGAAGCTTCAACCCGCGGTTACGAGTTCAAAGACCGTTATGAAGACTTGATAAACTCAGTAACAGACGCTGATATTATAGAAGTTGCAAACAAATATTTCACAAATAATTATATTCTGTCTGTTGTAACCACTGATAAGAAATAAAATTCAAGGGGCTTGGATCTGACTTTGTCCATTTAATCCTACCACTATTTCCAGTGGTGCATATACCAATATGAACAACCCCAACCGTAGTCGTTATTGGTCTTTTTGCAAGTACCGTCACCAGATGTATTTTTAATTATCACTCCATCTGCCGCACCATAAGACGAACGATGTCCGATAACAGGTCTTATTGAATAATTATCTCTATCAAGAGCAGCTGCAAATATATCTCTTCCAACTGTATTTGGCTTATTTGAACCGTTCACGTCAACATATATAATAACACCGTCCATACAAACTGTCGTCCCGTTGAGCATTAACATACAAGAAGCTCCGCCAAAAAGTGCATCTAAACCTTTTGAACTTATTGAATTACCTTGAAGACTAAAAATTTTATACCTTTGAGCAAAACAACCTTCTTCTACTGCCATATTAGAATGGCAAACATGAGAATGTTTTATATGATTTGCAACCTTTACCATTAAATCATATTCTGTATCATTATTAACAAAAAGGGCTTCATCATTTTCCTGCATTAATCTTAATGACTGAGCAATCTCCGAGTATGTCTTTCTCCAGTCGGTAATATAAACTTTTTGTTTATAATTAGTAATCAAATTCGGTATGGTCATCGCCGCAACCACCCCGATAATCCCAAGAGTGATTAATACTTCCGCTAATGTAAACCCAAATCTTGCTACGGTTGGCAGCATAGTTACGTGCGTAGCACCTGCCAAAGTAAACCCGAAATTTTTCATTCCAATCCTCGTTTGTGATGTTTTATATCATATATTATACATCAATATATCATATTAATCAATATTTAGTACCCTTTTATATCATTAGAGTTTCTTAAAAAAACAGATACAATAAACAATAAGGAGCTAAAAATGGATGATATAAAAGAACTTCTGGGGAAAAGGATAAGAGAATTGCGCAAACGTAAAGGATTAACGCAAGAAAAATTAGCTGAAATAATAGGAATAGAGCCGCGCAACCTTTTAAAAATTGAAAATGCTCAAACTTTCCCGCGCTCACAAACCCTGCAAAAGCTTTTAGAAACCCTAAATTGTACACCGGCGGAATTATTTAACTTCGGACACCTCAACGATATAGAACACATGCGCACAAAAGTTATTGAACAAATAAAAACAGATGATGAACTTGTAAAACTTGTTTATAAAATAATTAATTAAAAAAGACCGCCTTAAAGCGGTCTTTTTAAGTTATTAATCTTCCAAACTTTCGTGTCCTGACTTATGAGATTTTAGAAGCACCCCGCGTTTTGAGGTTTGAATAAAATCAATCATTTTTTCGATATATTCATTCATCGGAATTTCAGCCTTAATCTTTTCAATTGCTTGAGAAGTATTATATTCTTCAGAAATCAACAACTTAAAAGCAGCGTTTGTTGCAGTCCTGACTTCTAACGGAACCCCACGGCGCTTCATAGCAATAACATTAAGTCCGCGCGGGACAGGAGGTCTGCCTTCACCTTTAGAATACGGTAAAATATCCTGACGAGATGCTGAAAATCCGCTGATAATCGCCATATCACCAATTCTGATATTTTGGTGAAATACGCTCATTCCTCCGACAAATGCACCAAATCCGACATGAACATGCCCGCCTAAAGTAACAAGGTTTGCTAAAATTACCTGATCTGCAAGAACACAGTTATGAGCAACATGCGAACCGACCATAAGCAAACATTTATTACCTATTCTTGTTGTATAATCACCGCAAGCTGCACCTCTGTGAATAGTTACGTTTTCTTTAATAATTGTTTCATCACCAATTACAACCTTTGTATCTTCACCTTTATAACCTAAATCCTGAGGTTCGGAACCGATTGTCGCAAACGGCGAAATTGTACAATTTTTACCAATTTCGGCGTGCTCAATATGGGCATTAGAAATAACCCTTGTTCCGCTACCGATTGTAACACCTTCACCTATAACAACGTATGGCCCGATAATTGCATCTTCCGCAATTTTAGCCGACGGATGAACTATTGCTGTTTTGTCTATCATTTATTAACCCTCTTTCTTACTAATCCGTACAATATATTAATTATAGTACAAACCTTGAGATTTTTATATTCCTTTATATTATTTTAATATAGAAAGCGGCGCGGACTATTTTAGTCCGCGCCGCTTCTTGTTCTTAAAACTAAAGTGATTCTTCATAGATTTTTCTGACAACTTCACGAGAATTGCCGCTTGGACCGATATTTATCAAAGCGTCAAGAGATGGAGTTGTAAATGCCAAATCAGTTAATCTGTCAACATCATTAGAGCTAAATCCCATATCTGTAAGTTTTTCAGGAACATCAACCGATTTTAACCATTCATAAACACCATCGGCAGCCTTTTGAGCTTCATCAGGGTTACCTGTCAAATTAGGAACAATCGGTGCTAAAATATCAGCCAAAGTTGCTGCTCTGTCTTTGTAAATTGTCTTAACAACGGCAGGCAACAAAATTGCAAGCCCTAACCCGTGTGAAAGTTCCGGTTTAACAGCGCTTAACGGGTGTTCAAGAGCGTGAGTATAGTGTAATAACCCGTTATCAAAACAAACTCCGCCCATCATCGCTGCGTAAGCTAAGAAGTATCTTGCTTCTAAATCATCAGGATTTGCAATAGCTTTTGGAAGATATTTTGCAACCAATTCAATTACCTGTTTTGCAAGTTCGATTGAATATGGAGAAGCGACCAAAGAGGTTGCAGCTTCCACAACGTGATTAACTGCATCAATTGAAACATATCTTGTCTGTTTTGGCGATAATTTTGTCATTAACTGAGGGTCATCAATTGCGTACATCGGATAAATACAATCATATGCAATCGCAGGTTTAAAATCCTTTTCCAAATTAGTCACAACCGCAAACCTGTTAGTTTCTGTTCCCGTTCCGTGGGTCAGGTTGATTGAAATAATCGGAGCCGCCTTATCAGGTGCGAATGTAAAATCATAAATATCTTCAGCAGTTTTTTCAGGATACTCAAGCAAAATCGCAACAGATTTACCTGCATCTGTCGGAGAACCTCCGCCTATTGCAATAACTGCCTTTGCTCCAAAATCTATTGCCATTTTTGCAGCTTCATTTACATGAACTGTTGTCGGATTTGGAGTAACTTTATCATAATTTACATATCCGATTCCGTTATCTTTCAATGCTTTTTCAACTACATCCCAGGCTCCTGTTGCTTTATACGCATTTCTGCCTGACATTACAATAACCTTATCAAAACCTTTCGCTTTAACATCTTTTAAAATATCATCAATTTTGTTAATAGCACCAACACCAAAATAAACATTGGTTCTTGTACGAATTTCACGAACTTCATTGATATTAATGTCTTTTTCCCACATACAAACTCTCCTTTCTTTTTAAGGAAATTATAAAGCATAATTTTTATATTTCAAGCCTATTTAGCAGTTCTTAAAACATACCTTGCAGCAGCCGAAGCTGGCTCCACTATACCGTCATGAAACCTTATCGGATAAATATCCGTCATATGTTTTGCGTCATTTTTCACAATACAATTATTCTGAGCTAACGAATCCGATCCGGAAGAACAACTTACTTCTTTATTAGGAAGGGTAACACCGTTAACGTCAATCAAACCGATACAGTAACGTAACTTACCTGAAGTTGAGTCTACAAGAGTTGTTCCGATATCCAACTCGCATAAATTTGATCCAAGCAGCTTATGAACCATTATAATTGTTCCGTCATTTAAAACATAAGCACTGTAATTATTTATAGTTCTTTGAGCTGAATCCGCTTTTACAAACGGACCACTAATAAAAGAATAATTAGCAGAATCTGTACCTTTATTCATTTTTATATCTGCGGCATTAGAGTAATAAGTATATCCTTTAAGCGTCCCGTTCAAAATTGCACAGACAGATTGAGCTGTATCAGGATGCTCATTGCCTCCGTTAGCACCACAGCGCTGAGAGATTCCCGCATAATCAAATCCGTATTGAGCTTGTGACATTCGTGCCGCCTGCCCCAGAACTGATACAGTCTTTTTAAAAGCTGAACGATATTGCTGACTTCTTGTATTAGCAATAAGAGTCGGAATAGTCATAGCCGCAACTACCCCTATTATACCAAGTGTAATAAGTACTTCTGCCAATGTGAATGCTCTTTTTGCCTGCATGAAACCCAGCCTTTCTATAAACAACTGTTAAATATTATTATATACTTATATAATTTAATTATACATGTGTATAATAAATTTTACAAGTCCCATAGAATAATGCTAAAAAATTTTTATGATAAAAAATAAACTTTCGGAAATTATGGGCATAAGACGAATGAATATGGCAGAAGTCGCAAGGCTTGCAGGGCTAACACATGTTACCGTATTCAGGATTTACCACAACAAAACAAAAACTATTGAACTGGAAACACTTGATAAGTTATGCAACGCGCTTAACTGTAGAATCCAAGATATTTTTGAACATTTTCCAAGCCAGAATTAGCAAAAAATATTTTGTTCATGATTAACTATAAATACGAATACCTCAATAAATAATAATAATATAAATTTTGGACAACTTGTTCCGACAAAACCCCTGTTAAAATCCTTAGTCGGGATTCATACCTATGATGAAGGCAAAAATCTGTACCTAAGTACAACCGACAAATTTGTCGGGAATGCGGGATACTTTAAAAAAGCTGCTTCAATTTCCCAAAACGCCGCAAAAAAGAATAAAAATATTCAAAAAATTTTACAAGAACTAACAGGTTTATCAAAGGAAGAACAAAAAATAAAAATCGAACAACTTACCAAAACTCTTGGTGAGAATATAGATATTGAATTGTAAATTAAATTTCATATTATAGAAACAGGGGACTTGTTCCGCTCGGAGCACCGCAAACAGGTTATGACTGCAAGAAAAGCGGTAACGGTTGGGGATGTACTTATTTGTTTTACAAAACGGAAATATGAAATACCCTGATTAAACAGATTTATTTAAAAAATTTTACAAAACACCTCAAAAAACTACATTCTTAGCATGTTTATTATATAATTTTGTTTGAGAGGTTCAAATTTGAAACATTCAAGACTTACATTACTGATATTTATAGCGCTGGTTTTAGGTGTGATATTCGGTCATTTTTGCCCGCATCTTGCAATAAAAATGAGAGCATTTGCTTTAATATTTTTGCGCATGGTGAAGATGATTATTGCCCCGTTATTGTTTGCAACCCTTGTAACAGGAATTGCAGGTCATGGGGATATTAAAAGTTTAGGCAAAATCGGTGTTAAAACAATTATTTACTTTGAAATTGTAACAACACTTGCATTAATTATCGGATTAACAATGGGTAACATCTTTAACCCCGGAAAAGGTTTTGTAACAGGAACGGTTGCAAACCCCGAGTTATTAAAAGAAGCAGGATTAATGGCGGTTACAACCCCGCATACATCAATATCCGAGATGATTGTAAACGTGTTCCCGACAAGTATTGTTCAGGCAATGGCTGAAGGAAACCTATTGCAAATTGTTGTATTTTCAATATTTATGGCAGTTGCAATATGTGCTGTGGGTAAAAAAGCCAAACCCGTTATGGATGTACTTAATTCCGTTGCTCAAATAATGTTTAAATTCACCGAATATGTTATGTATTTTGCACCATTGGGGATATTCGGTGCAATCGCGTCAACCGTTGGGATGAACGGATTATCAATACTTAAAAACTACGCAAAAATAATTTTCTCATTATATACAGCACTTGCGGTATTTGTTATACTTGTATTATTTATAGCTTGTAAATATGCAAGAATTTCTTTAAGGAACTTATTAAAAGCAATCCAAGAACCTGCTATTTTAGCCTTCTCAACCGCAAGCTCGGAAGCCGCTTTTCCAAAAGCAATAAGTATTATGGAAAGATTCGGGGTCCCGCAAAACATTGTAAGTTTTGTTATGCCGACAGGTTACACGTTTAATCTTGACGGAAGCACATTATACCTTGCAATGGCTGTAATTTTTTCATCACAAATCTGCGGGATTGATTTATCACTCCCGACCCAAATCGGCATGATGCTTGCATTGATGCTTACAAGTAAAGGAATCGCAGGGGTACCGAGAGTTTCACTTATTGTACTGGCAGGAACATTATCAAGCTTTAATATTCCGATTATCGGGGTTGCAATCTTACTCGGTATCGACCAAATTCTTGATATGGGAAGAACTACCGTTAACTTAATCGGAAACTGTGTTGCAACAGTAGTTATTGCCCGTTGGGAAAATGCTTTTGATTATGAAAAAATGAAATTATTTATAAACGGCGAAAACGAACCTAAAAAATTATGTGAAGTAACTGAAAATATAGAGGGACAATAAAAATGACAGAAAGCACAAAAACCGAGTACAAAAACACTCTTAACCTTCCACAAACAACTCTAGCAATGAGAGCAAATGCAACTGTTCGAGAACTTGAAATCCAAAAATTCTGGGAAGAAAACAAAATTTACGATAAAATTATATCAAATCGTGATAAAACAAATTCATTTGTACTGCACGACGGACCTCCGTATTTGAGTTCCGAAAAAATTCACGTCGGAACAGCACTAAATAAAATTTTAAAAGATATCTTAATTAAATATAAATCTCAAAAAGGCTTCTACGCACCATATGTTCCGGGTTATGACGGACACGGGCTTCCTATTGAAAACGCTGTTGTAAAAAATATTAAAGGCGGTCGTCATTCAATCACTGAAACCGAATTACGTGCAAAATGCAGAGAATTTGCTCACAAAAACCTTAAAGGTCAAGAATCAGAATTTAAACGTTTAGGCGTTCTAGGTAACTGGGAAAACCCATATTTAACAATTAATCCTGAATACGAAGCAGAACAAGTTCGAGTATTTGGGCAAATGTACAAAAAGGGTTACATTGAAAAAGGGTTAAAGCCTGTTTATTGGTGCGCGTCTTGCGAAACAGCTTTAGCAGAAGCAGAAGTTGAATATGCAGACCATACATCAACTTCAATTTATGTCAGATTCAAGTTTGATGATGAAGGAGTAAACAAAATCGGACAGCTTGTTGACCTGCCAAACAAAAATGTTTATGCAATCATTTGGACAACAACTCCTTGGACAATTCCTTCAAATATGGCAATATCTATGCACCCGAGATTTGAATACAGTTTCTTTAGCTACAAAAACGATGTTTATGTAGTTGCAACAGAACTTTTAGGCTCATTCCTAAAAGATGTTGAATGGGAAGAAGCTGACATTAAGCTTCTTGGAACTTGCAAAGGACAAGATTTAGAATTATTAAATACAAAACATCCGCTTGTTGACAGAAAATCACCTATAATCTTAGGTGAACACGTAACACTTGATGCCGGTACAGGTTCTGTTCACACAGCACCCGGTCATGGTCTTGAAGACTATGAAGTAGGATGTAAATATAATATTGATGTATTTTCTCCGCTTGACGGTCAGGGAATTTGGACAGATGTTGTCGGAATACCTGAACTAATCGGAGTACCATACTATAAAGGCAACTCAATGGTTATTGAAATGCTTCAGAACTGCGGTGCGTTATTAAAACAACAAGATATTCAACACAGCTATCCGCATTGCTGGAGATGTAAAAAACCTGTTATCTACCGCGCAACCCCGCAATGGTTTGTTAAAGTAGACAAATTCAGAAAAGAAACACTTGACGCTATTCATAATGTAAAATGGATACCTTCAAGCGGTGAAAACAGAATAGGCAACATGGTAGAAAGCCGTACGGATTGGTGTATTTCACGTCAAAGAGCGTGGGGTGTTCCTATTCCTATTTTCTACTGCGAAGACTGCGGAGAAGTAATTTGTACAGACGAAACTATTGAAAATGTTGCAAAAATCTTTGAAAAAGAAAGTTCTGATGCTTGGGTAAAATACACGGCAGAAGAATTGCTCCCTCAAGGTTTTGTTTGCCCTAAATGTGGCAAATCTCACTTCCGCAAAGAAAAAGATATTATGGATGTTTGGTTTGACTCAGGGGTCTCTTGGAGATCAGTTGTAGAAAAAAGAGCTGACGAATTAGGTCAT
This sequence comes from uncultured Candidatus Melainabacteria bacterium, assembly GCA_945910425.1. GTDB lineage: Bacteria > Cyanobacteriota > Vampirovibrionia > Gastranaerophilales > Gastranaerophilaceae > Zag111. Next base: position 17,515 of record CAMDYM010000025.1, read on the forward strand.
ACACCTGTTGATATGTATCTAGAAGGTTCAGACCAACACAGAGGCTGGTTCCAATCTTCATTATTAACAGCAATTGCAACTCAAGGAAAAGCACCTTATAAACAAGTCTTGACTCACGGATTTGTATTCGGGGAAGACGGACGCAAGATGTCTAAATCTTTAGGTAACTACATCAGACCTGATGATATTATCAAAAACTATGGTGCCGATATATTAAGACTTTGGGCAGCATCTGTTGACTACAGAAACGATATCAAAATCGGTAATAACATAATTGGACAGCTTACGGAAATCTTCAAAAAAACAAGAAATACCGCAAGATTTTTAAGCGGAAACTTGTTTGACTTTGATCCTGCTGTTGATTATGTAGGGTACGATGAACTTAAAAATATTGATAAATTTGCTTTGCATAAATTAAATAAACTTATTGCAGAAGTAACCGAAGCATTTGAAAATTATGAATTTTACAAATACTTCCAATGCCTGCAAAACTTTGCTGCAAATGATTTAAGCTCATTCTACCTTGATATTGTTAAAGACAGATTATATACAGCAGGCAAAAAATCATTATCACGCCGTGCTTGTCAGACAGTTTTATATGAAAACCTTATGACATTAGTTAGAGTTCTTGCTCCTGTAATGCCGCACCAGGCAGAAGACATCTGGCAAAATATTCCGGAATGTCAACGCGGCGGCTTAATAAGTATATTACTTTCAGATTGGCCGAGGGTAAATGAAAACTGGGATTCTCCACAACTTGAAGAAGAATTTACAAAAATTCTAAAATCACGTGAAGTTGTATCCCGAGCAATTGAACCACTAAGAGCTGATAAAAAAGTCGGCAGTTCACTTGAAGTTGCTGTTTGGATTAAAGCTGAAGATGATTCTATATTAAAAGCAAATGAAGCAGACTTAGCAGATATCTATATTGTATCTCAAGCTCACCTGACAGAAACAGCACCAAGCGATGTTCTAAACGAACACACCGAAGAAGGTTACACAGTTTGGGTTACAAAAGCTCAAGGTGAAAAATGTACAAGATGTTGGAAATATCGTCAACTTAACGAAGACGGAATTTGTGAAGACTGTCTTGAAGCTATAAAATAATATAATAAATAAAGAGAGGCGGAGCCTTCGGCTCCGCCTCTCTTGTTATAAAACTACTTCACATTAAGTTACAATCAGGCAATTTTTATTTTCAGGCACCTTCATTAAATTGAAAGGTCGAAAGTATGCCTATTGCAATCAAAAAACAGTTATTTCTGCCATCTTCGTTAAGATGCTTTGCTGACAACATTTTAAATAATACGCATTCAATGAGTGAAAGAGATTTTGCTCAAAACCTTACTGCAATACAAAAATCATACATGAAAACTCCTGCTCAAAGAGATTATTTTTGTACGGCAGCAGACAAGTTTGCAGACAGGCTATTAGAAGAAAATAACCTTGATTTTGCGGGAATAATAATTAGTAAATTATGTAAAATTACCGAAGATATACCGTCAAAATTGGAAAAATTTTTAATAAAAGGATATGAAATTGCAAAGAAAAACGGCGATTATATTCATATGATGGCAAGATTAAACAGCTTGCGAAAAATATACTACAGAAAACACGACAAATTAAGACAATATATTCAAGTCCTTTACAAACAAGAAAAATACCTTGAACATTTAACCCAAAATTACGAAACTACAACCCAAGGCTACCACTCCTTACTTAGAGCACCTGCCTCAAAAAATGAATACTTACAGATGCTTGCACATGTTCAAGTTGAAATATCAAAAATCACCAAACGATTACACCCGCAAGAAGCAATAGATCGCCTGAACTCCGCAGAAGAAATCTTTCATAGTTTAGGAAATAATCTACATGATGACTACATAAGTATGCTTATTTCAGAAGCTGAACAAGTAATCTTACGTAAAAGTTCATAAATTTTATTTAAGATTTTTTAACATGAGCAGATTTTAAACTTTTTATGTAATAGTATATTATAAGAAGGAAAAATTATGCCTGCAGCAACAAATAATTCAAAAAGAAAAGTAGATGAAAGCCTAATACCGCAAAACCTGGAAGCTGAAGAAGCCGTTTTGGGGGCAATACTTGTGAACCCTGAAACCTTAGCAAAAGTTTCGGATTCATTAACGTCTTCAAGCTTTTACAAACCTGCGCACAGATATATTTATGATGCGATGCTTCAATTGTTTAACAACAATGATAATATTGATATTGTTTCGGTATCTGATGTTTTAAGCTACAGCGGCAAGCTTGAATCTGTCGGCGGCAGAGCATATATTAACGATTTGGTTGAAAACACAATTACAACCTCAAATATCGCATATTACGCCAAAATTATTCAGGAAAAAGCAGTAAAAAGAGCGCTTATTAACGCCGGTTCAGAGATTGTCAGCAAGGGTTACGACCTTGAGCCAAGCGACCAATCTTTAGAACAAGCCGAAAAACTTATCTTTGACATCGGTTCAAGTAAAGCTACATCAGATTTAAAACACGTAAAAGACCTTGTTTTAGATACCTGGGACAGTATCGAATACCGCTACAACCACAAAGATGAACTCTCAGGACTCAGGACAGATTTCACCGAACTTGACACCATGATGAGCGGACTTCACAAATCAGACTTAATTATTCTTGCTGCCCGTCCAGCTATGGGTAAAACAGCGTTCGCACTTAACATCGCTCAAAACGTTGCAATTAAAGAAAATGTTCCTGTTTGCATATTCTCACTTGAAATGTCAGCTTCTCAACTTGTTCAACGTATGCTTTGTTCATACGCAGAAGTTGATGCTCAAAGACTTAAAACAGGTAACATGATTCAACAGGATTTGGAAAAACTTGCAAACGCAATGGACGATTTTGCAAAAGCACCTATCTATATTGATGATACATCAGGCTGTACGTTAACAGACATTCGTACAAAATGCAGAAGACTTAAAACCCAGCAAAAAGACCTCGGACTAATTGTAATTGATTACTTACAGCTTATGGAAGGCGGAGGAAAAGATGACCGTCTGCAACAGATTTCAGCGATATCAAGAGGTTTGAAAATCCTTGCCAAAGAACTTGATGTACCTATTATCACATTATCACAACTATCACGTGCGGTTGAATCACGTAACGACAAACGTCCGATGCTTTCTGACCTTCGTGAATCAGGTTCAATCGAACAAGACGCCGATATTGTTATGTTTATTTACCGTGAAGATTACTATAACAAAGGGGAATCCGAGGAAGAAGAAAATATAAAAGCTTCATCAAAGGGATTATCAGAAATTATTATCGCAAAACACAGAAACGGTCCTGTCGGAACAATTAAGCTGTTGTTCCAAGGCAATATAACAAAATTCAAGAACCCTATCGATCAAGCCTTCGACGCCTTCTAAGTACTTCGTACTGTACTTTGCTACTAATGGTAACTTACTTGCCCCCGACAGCTCAGCTCCACTTGCTATTCGTCATTTACGCCCTCAAACTCCTCCAAAAACTTTGCAGGTGTCGTTCCAAATGCCCTTGATATATTTTCTAAAATATTAATTTTTATCCCCTGTTTCATATTCTCAATCCTGCATTGAATAGCAGGGTCTATTTCCGCTAAATTCGCAAACTTATTCAATGACAGCCCCGCTTGTTCGCGTTTCATTTTTATAAATTTTCCAAGTTCTGAGTATTGCATTTATTGCAATTATGCAATACAATGCAAATAAAATCATTGAGATTTCTCAATAGAAAGGACAACATGAGAACTAAAGCTTTCACTCTTGCTGAAATACTAATCACACTTGGGATTATCGGAGTAGTTGCAGCTGTTAGTATCCCGGGATTAATTCAACACTATAAAAAACATGTTCTAAGAACCTCTTTTCTCAAATCTGTTTCAACCATCCAAAGCGCAATCTCGCTATCAATGGATGAATACGGAATAGATTCATTAGAAGAAATGTCGGAAGAAGATTTTAATACACATTTTTTACCGGTATTATTATCACATCTAAAAGTTTCACATACATATACAAGACCTAATAATAATAAGATCACACGCTATACTAAGATGAATTTTTCAAACACAACACCATTTAATACATGCCTGAGTAGTATAAGAGAGAAAAACTATGTTTTATTATCAGGTATGACAATTTGCTTTCAAAAAGGTGGTAGTATAGGCGATTATGGTACTCTCGGTTGGGTTGTCGGTTTTGATGTAAACGGAGAAAGTAAGCCTAACCGTGGAGGTTTTGACGTTTGGGAGTTAGAAATAAAACAAAATGCTCAACCTTATTATGCCAAAACGGGTATGAATTATTGTGCAATGGCACCTCATAAATATAACGACGATTGGTACGACACAGGTGGCGGGCATACTCATCAATCAAACGGCCGATACTGTGCGTATTACGCAATGAATAACAAATGCCCTGACGGAAGTAACAGAGAGTATTTTGATTGTTTACCAAAATAAAAAAGAGGCGAAGCCTTCGGCTTCGCCTCTTTAAATCTTATTCAAATTCAGACAAATATTTAATCAGTTTTCTCATATTTTTGTTCCAAGAACCGTTCCAATTTTTCACAATTACATCAGCCGGAGTAATTCCGCGCATTGTATACTCCTTAATTGAGTCAAGAAACATTCCTTCTCCTGTTTGCTGTTCTTTTAAAGATTTTTCGGCAATTGCTATAATTTCTTTTGCATAATCAAGCGCTTTAGCTTTTTTTATTCGGCTTTGAAGGGTATTTTTCGGAACATTATATCTCAATTCCGAGAAATCTTTGTATTGAAGATGTTTAAACAACTCTTCGCACTCTTCCATTGCGGTTTCATTATACATAATACCCTTATATATAGCTAAAATAGCATACTTTAAATCTCCACCCACACAATCATGGTTACGAATTTCGATAAAGTTTCTCATCCTTACCTCAGGGAAACACAAATTCGCCTGCAATTCGTAATCCGATAAAGTCGGAGAGGTTCCTTCCCAACCGTTTTGCATAAAGTCTTCAAACGTTATATCACCGTGAACTTCAAAATTTAAGTTTTCACGCTGAATAAATATCATCGGAGTTTTTAACACACAATCTATATAATCTTCAAACGAAAACTCCTCGCTGATTTTACCAAAAAATCCGCATCTGTCGTTATCCGTATTAAGCCAGCTTAAGGCTCTAAATGACTTATATCCCGTATCAACACCGCCCCTGATAGGAGAATTTGCAAACATTGCAGTCATAAACGGCGACAATTTATTGGCAAGTTTGAATTTCCGCATAGCATCTTCTTCCGAGCTAAAATCTATACAACATTGAATACCTGCGGTTTCTCTCATCATAACGTCTGATAAAATTCCCCACAAATATCTTGCCATTACTTTATATCTTCTTTTTGGAATCAAATTTATTGCTTTATACGTAATATATGGAGATACTCCGTAATTTAAAAATGTAAAATTCATTTTATCAGCTATTGGCTTCATTAATGAATTTATATGTTCAATTTTCTTTTTTACATCAAAAATCGTTTTTTCGGGTTTTGCACTAATTTCAAGCTGACAACCCGGTTCTAAAGTTATCGTATCATGCTTGTTTTTTAATCCGATTATATTTTTCTCATCATTTATGAAATCCCAGGTTTCTTCTTTTGCAAAAAGCTCCAAAAAATTTTTTATACCATATTCACTCCAATAATCAACGTTTTTAAACGAACTTAAAGAAATAGGCAGTCTTTCATATTCTATACCAATCTTAAAATCACAAGGATTTTTAAAACCTTTAGTATATAATTTTAAAATTTCATCTTTTTCCGTTTTTTGTTCTAATTTGTACATGCCTACCCCTTTTCACTTATTTATTATAACATTATCTAAAATATCAAAAAACAATTTGTAAACATTTACCCCCATGGGTAAATAATATTACCAATTTGTGTTATTATAACGATAAGATGAATTATTTTGAACGCGCAAAATACTTTAGAACAAAAAAACGACTCGGACAAAACTTTTTAATTAATGGCGAAGTTATCCAAGATATTATAGAGTTTGCAAATATCAGCCCTGACGATACAATCATAGAAATAGGTCCTGGTGTCGGTTTTGTAACAGAACAACTTGTTAAACACGCTAAAAAAGTTATAGCAATCGAGCTTGATGAAGAAGCAATTCGGGAACTTAAAAAACTTGACGCCCAAAATTTGGAAATTATTCATAATGATGTATTAAAAACAGATTTATCAACACTGACTGACGGGGAATTTAAAGTTGTTGCAAATATTCCCTATTACATTACAAGTCCGATTATAGCACATTTATTAGGTGAAATTGATGATTTAAACAACAAAAACCGCAACAAAATAAAAGATATTATATTAATGGTACAAGAAGAAGTTGCATTAAGAATGTGTGCTGATGAAAATTCTAACGGGAAACAATACGGACTTTTAACAATACTTTCTCAATTCTGGGCAGATGTTAGTATATTAAGACTTGTCGGTAGAAAATCATTTTATCCCGCACCCAGAGTTAATTCCGCATTAGTAAAACTTGTAGTCAAAAAAGAACCTAAGCTTAAATTATCCAATTACACTCACTTTAGAAAAGTAATTAAAGCAGGTTTTGCACAACGCAGAAAAAATATCAAAAATTGTCTTATTAGCGGAGGATTTCCAAAAGAAAACGTCACCTCTGCTCTTGAAAAGCTTTCAATAGACCCAAATACCCGCGGAGAAAAACTCTCAATAGAAATGTTCGGGAAATTATCTGAAACTCTGGGGGAAATGTGAAAACAATAAAAGTTCAATGTCCCGCAAAAATTAACCTTACGCTAAAGATTGTAAATAAACGGGAAGACGGGTTTCACAATATCGAAAGCATTATGCAAACAATTAATCTTTACGATTATTTGGATATAACAGTAATAGAATCAGACAGAACAAAAATTATCCTTGACGGAAATTCTGATGAAATTCCTTATGACAAAACTAATCTTGTTTATAAAGCAGCCGAGTTATTTTTAAACTCAAATAAGCTGAAAAATTACGAAATTCACGTATTCATTGAAAAAAATATTCCTGTATCGGCAGGATTGGCAGGAGGAAGCACAAACGGAGCAGGAATGCTTTTTGCGTTGAATAAAGTTTTTAATAACATAATGAACGATGAAGAATTAAATACCCTTTGCGCTAAACTCGGTTCTGATTTAAACTTTTGTCTGAAAGGCGGACGCGCAATGACAAGAGGACGTGGCGAAATTCTTGAACCTAAAGAGTTTAGACAATTAAATATTAATTTGATAAAACCTGTCAATTTAGGAATTTCCGCCAAAGAAGCCTATACAAGTTTTGCAAAAAAAACTTTAACCGATAATAACCGTTATTCAAGGAGAGAGTTTGTAAACGACCTTGAATGGGCAATAATAGATAAATATCCCGAACTTCAAAAAATCCGCGAAAAATACCCGACCTCAGTTATGACAGGCTCAGGCTCAACATATTTTTCAACACGTGAAGAATTTAAACAAGAATACGGGTATTGGATAAAAAACGGATTAACCACAATTCCTGACGGAATTAAAATCGTATAAGAAAAAACCGCCTCTATAATTTAGAAGCGGTTTTTCAATTAAATTATCGTTCTCCTCTAGACGGAAGTTTTATATTATGTTCTTGTGCATACCTCATGATTGCATCATCGCCTTGGAGTACAACCTCTGCCGGAATACCTTTATCAACAAGCGCTTGTTGTTGAGGGTTTAATCCGGTCACTGGACCATGTGGGGTTACACCCGGAGTAATTGGTACACCTGTTGGTGCCGGTGC
>CAMDYM010000026.1 GCA_945910425.1 uncultured Candidatus Melainabacteria bacterium
AAATTTCGCAAATAATCCTTGATTCTTATCTTGATAAAGACGGGAATATCAATATCGAAACTCCGCAAGATATTAATCGAATTATCATTGTAGCAAGCGGTTCATCATACCATTGCGCAAGATACGCAGCTGAACTTTTCGGTTCAATTTCTAAAATTGAAGCAAGAGCAGTATATTCCAGCGAATTTTTGCTAAACGAAACAATTGCTCATCAAGACGGGATTCTTTATGTTTTTATCACTCAATCGGGTGAAACCACAGACACAAACCGCGCTTTAGATAGAGCTAAAGAATTTGGTGTAAAAACCTTATGTATAACAAATAAAGAAAACTCAACAATCTGGAATGCTTCAGATTATAAAGTTGCCTGTCACGCAGGAGATGAAAAAAGTATCGCGGCAACAAAATCATTTACATCTCAACTCCTTTGCTCGACCTTGCTGGCTCTAAAATTTGCTCAGGATAAAAGTATTGATATTTACGATTATATCTTAGACTTAAAAACAATTCCGTCATTTATTGAAGCTGCTTACGCACTTCACCCTAAAATTAAACAACTTGCAAGATTTATTTCTAAATACAAGCATATTATTATAACTGCCGACGGACAGTCCTACGCACTTGCAAAAGAAGCATCTTTAAAAATTAAAGAAACATCATATCTTTATACAAATTCATCAATTTTAGGTGAATTTATGCACGGACATGTTGCTATATTGAATAATAAAAATTCAGTATTAATTTATATTTTAAACGATAATTTCACATATACGGCAATAAAAAACCTGAACACAATAAAAGAAAATTATAATCCGCCAATTTGTTTAATAGGAAACAGAACTAATCAGATTAAATCAACATTTAATGTAAACACCGAATGCGAAAAGCCTATCGTAAAAACTATCTGTATTGCTGTAATAATTCAACTTTTGGCACTGGAAACAGCACTAAGACTTCACAGAAACGTAGATAAACCGCATGGTTTAAATAAAATTGTAAAATAGCAGCTCGGCAGTTGGGCAATTGGGTAGCTTTAACATAACGAACTTATTCCCTTATTCACTTCATTAATATAATATAAAGAGATGGCATTATTATCTTTATGTTGTATAATTTGGTAAGATATTATTAAAGTGAGATTAGGAATTATGCAACAAGTTTTAGAAAAAAAACAAATTAAGAGTATAGATTTTAACTGCGATTTAGCACAAAGTTACGGGATTTACAAAAACAGTACCGAATCAAGATTGCTTGATTATGTAAGCTCAGTTAATATCGCATGCGGATTCCACGCAGGCGACCCTTTGACAATAAAAGAAGCATTATTAAGCGCCAAAGAACAAAACATCGTAGTCGGCGCTCATATCGGATTTGACGATATTCAAGGGTTTGGATATCGCCCTATGGAACTTTCAGCTGATGAATTAGAAGCACTTGTTATGTACCAAGTCGGCGCGATTATGACATTTGCTAAAGCTTATAATATGGAAATTGAACACGTCAGACCACATGGCGCAATGTATCGCCAAGCCGCCGAAGATTACGAGGTTTCAAGAACTATAGCTAAAGGTATTAAAAAATGCTCTAAATGGCTTATCTATTACGGCGCAACAGGAGAAAACCTTGAAAAAGTAGCAGAAGAAGAAAATATTCAAATTGCGCGCGAAGTACATCTTGAAAAAATTTATGATGAAAACGGAAACATTGATTTTTCAGCAAAAGACTTAGAAAATACACAAATTTCAATCCAAAGATTAAAAGACTTGATGAACAATTCGCAAGTTACAAACAATGTTGGTGGAAAAACTATTGTCAGAGCGGATTCAATCCACTTTTCAAACAAACTTGCAAACGCAAAAGAACTGATTATGCAGGCTAGAGAGATAACAGAACCGCTGCCGTATAATTACAAAAACGCACAAAAATCAGGCTGGGTTGACTAGGCAGGGGTAAAGTGCTGAAGGGGTAAATAATATTATAATACCCGTCCAGGCAAAAATAAACAGTAAAAAGGAATATGTATGATTAAGAAAATAAAAATGCCAAAACAAGCAGGTTGGTTAATACCTGGATTACAAGTCAAAAGGTGGTTCGCACTGATTCTTGCAGGTGCCGTTTTAATGACTGTTGGAATACTTATTTTATTTGACCTTCAGCCTATTTGGAACACTATGCAGTTTATCAGCAAGATTGCGACTAAAATTTCAACGGAATGGCTTGCTTTTGGGATTGTTATGATAGGTGCGGCTTTATTTTTCAAAGGCTGGCAAAAAACGAATTTATCTATCTTAGATATGGATGATGACAGAAACAATGACGTTTTATTGGAAAACTTATACAGAAGAAGAAAACTTAATCGCGGCCCGAGAATTGTAGCTGTAGGCGGCGGAACAGGTTTATCAATGCTTTTAAGCGGAGTTAAGAATATTACAAACAATCTTACAGCAATTGTATCAGTCGGCGATGATGGCGGAAGCTCAGGCAGACTAAGAGAAACAATGGGAATTTTACCACCAGGCGATATCAGACACTGTATTACAGCATTAGCTGATGATGAAGACCTTGTTAACAAACTATTTAAATACAGATTTGATAACGGAGAAGGCTTGGAAGGTCACAGTTTCGGCAACCTGTTTATTACTGCACTTTGTAATATTACAGGCAACATGGTTTCAGCCGTACAAGCATCTTCAAGAGTTCTTTCCATAAGAGGAAGAGTTCTGCCTGCAACACTTGATGATATGAAGCTTGTTGCTGAAATGGAAGACGGAAGAATTATTCACGGAGAATCAACAATTCCTGAAGCTCACGGAAAAATTAAACGATTATTCACAGAACCTGCTAATTGTAAGGCTTTACCTGAAGTTATACAAGCTATAAGAAACGCTGAACTTATAATTTTAGGGCCGGGAAGTCTTTATACAAGCGTTATTCCTAACCTTTTGATAAAAGAAATAGCTCAAGAAATTGCAAACTCAAAAGCTAAAAAGATTTATGTATGCAATATTATGACTCAACCCGGAGAAACCGATAATTACAAGGTTTCAGACCACTTAAAAGCCTTAATTCAGCACGCAGGCTCTAATAAAATTGTCGAGGCCGTGCTTGTAAATGATTATTTACCTGATAAACTTGCCGATAAATACCAAAAATCCAACTCTTACCCTGTAAAAGTTGACGCGCAGGAGATAAAAAAAATGGGTATAAAAATATTTGCTAAAAAACTTATCGAAGACAGTAAAGAAGGTCTTGTAAGACACAGCTCCAATAGAGTTGCACGAGCTTTATATTACTGGTTCCGCAAACAAGGGAAAACTAAATAATGGCAAAAGTTACAGTAAGAACTCTTCAAAAATTAAAAAATTCAGGCGAAAAAATTTCAGCTTTAACAGCCTATGATTACTCTACAGCAAAATATATAGACCAATCGGGAATTGATATTATTCTTATCGGCGACAGTTTGGGTATGGTTGCATTAGGATATGATGATACGACAAAAGTTGAAGTTGAAGAAATGGCAATTTTTACAAAAGCCGTAGCAAGAGGTACCAAAAGAGCAATGGTAATTACGGACATGCCGTTTATGAGTTACACAATCGACATTCCCTCAGCTCTTAAAAATATAGGTAGCATGGTTAAATATGGTGCAAATGCCGTAAAAATCGAAGGGTGTAACGATTACATTTTAGAACTTATAACAAGAACGGTTGACGCGGGAATCCCTATTTTAGGTCACATCGGGTTCACTCCTCAATCTCAAAACGTAATCGGCGGTCATATAATCCAAGGTAAAACTACAGATGCGACAATGCATATTTTGCAACAGGCAAAATTATTACAGCATGCAGGAGCGTTTGCTGTTGTTCTTGAAATGGTTCCCGAAGAAAGTGCTAAATATATTACAGAAAACTTAGAAATTCCAACAATATCTTGTGGCGCGGGCAGATACTGTGACGGACAAATTCTTGTTTGTGATGATATATTCGGAAAATATTCGGAATTTAAACCTAAATTTGCACGCAAATACGGTGATATGAAATCATTAATTCTTGATTGCGCAACTAAATACAATAACGACGTTAAATCAGGTAACTACCCGAATGACGAAGAGGTTTTTAAATTATCGGAAGAAGAAATCACCCTTCTAACTTCTCATATATTAGCCTCAAAATAAAATTATTAAGAAACGTTAAGTGTTCAAAAGCCTATATATTATAGGCTTTTTTGACATATGAAAATTTTATATAAATCCTTTCAGGCAATTTTCAAAAACAAAATTACTTTATAGAAGCATAAGGATATTTCACAGAGAAAAGTAGAACACGAGAAAAGGAAAAGCACACCTTCAAAAAGTGCAAATGTAAACACGGGAAAGAAAGTTTGAAAGGGGAAATTAAGATGACAAACGTGGGAAAAGTTCAAGGAACAACTGTAGCTTATTTAGGACAAGGTAAATCAGAAGTAAAATTCGTACCTCAAGGAGAATCAGCAACATTTAAATTTGGTTCCAACAAAGTAGCAACAGATGACAATTTTTATTCAGGAATGGGCTTAAATTTAAGTACACAAACCTACGCTGCAAAAGCTGAAGAGCCACAAGGCATTAAAGATGATAAAAAAGCTGAAGATAAAGCTGATAAAGCCGGTAAAGACGGAGCAAGCGTAACAGTCGGTGACGGTAACGGTACAACAATAATAATTATAGGCGATCATAACGAAGTTAACGTTGGTGAAACAGGCAAAACTAAAGATCCGGATGAAGTTGAAGAAGAAGAAGATGCGGGTGAAGCTGATGAAGGCGAAGAAGCTGAACAACCTGCAGTTCAAGATCCAAACCAAAAAATTATTGAAGGATTAAAAGATGTTATCAGAAAATTATTAGAGTTAATCGGAGTTCAACCTGCTGAAGCTGAAGAAAAAGCAGAAGAAGTTGAAGAAGAAGAAAAACCGGATAAAACTGAAAAGCCTGAAGATGGTAAAAAAGCTGAAACTCCGGAAAAACCTGAAGCTCCTGTTAATCCAAACCAAAAAATTATTGAAGGCTTAAAAGAAGTAATCAAAATGTTACTTGACTTAATTCAATACCAAGAACCTAAAAAAGCTGACAAAGCTAAAGAAGACAAAGAAAAAGAAGAAGAAACTGAAAAAGCTGAATAATAAATAAACAAAATCAGTCAAATAAAAAGACCCGATAGGTTAAACCTATCGGGTCTTTTAGCATTAAGTTTACAAAACGTAACAAAAAACGCAATTATTCAAGCTAAAAATACTTTATAGATACATAGGGGATATTAAAGATATATTTAAGGGGAAAATACGCGCACATAGCATAGTGCTGCCATATATTTATTAATTAAGAAAACAAACCACACGGGGAAATAGAGAAAGGGGATATTAAGATGACAAATGTGGGAAAAGTACAAGCGACAACGCTTACTATTAAGAAAGGTCAAGGCTTAACACAAGCACTGAGAGATTTAGTAAAAAAACAAAAAATGGAAATGTCAGACGGCTCAATTTCTAAAGCTGAATGGAATAAAACCATAGACAAGCTGACAGAACTCCAAGAAAAGCGTAAAGCTGCCGGTAAAGATTCAATTTTTACAGGTGGAACAGACAGAACAGATTTTAGGGGAAGTTTTGTAGTTCATCCTAATCAAGAAATTAATTTTTCAGAGGATGAAATGAAAGAACTGTATGAAGCAATGGGAGTATCATTTAAAAATGCGGAAGAACCTGCTAAACCAACAGCAGCAACCGAACCGACCGGTGCTACAGAGCCGACAGCAGCTACAGAGCCGACTGATGTAACAAAACCAACAGATCCGACTACACCAACAGAACCTGATAAAAGCGGTACCAATGTAAATGTTGGTAATAACAACGGAACAACAGTTGTAGTTATCGGAGATGATAATACAGTTATTGTAAACAAACCTGATGAGCCGGCTGAACCAACAGGGGCAACTGCTCCAACCGCAGCAACTGAGCCAACCGCAGCAACTGAACCGACTGCGGCAACTGAACCGACTGCGGCAACTGAACCAACTGCAGCAACAGATCCAACTGCGGCAACTGAACCGACTGCGGCAACAGATCCAACTGCAGCTACCGAGCCAACTGCTGCAACTGAACCAACTGCAGCAACGGATCCAACCGCGGCGACTGAACCGACAAAACCGGGCACAAATGTCACCATTGGAGATAATAATGACACTACAGTAGTTATTATTGGAGATGATAACACTGTTATTGTAAACAAACCGGGCAAGGCAGACAAAGACGATAAAGTTGACAACGATGATAATGTCGACAATGACGATGACGTGGATAATAAGGAAAAACCTGACAATCCGGATCCTGATAATAAACAAAAATCAAAAGATCCAAACCAAACTATTATCGACGGGTTAAAAGATGTAATAAGAAAGCTTTTGGAACTTATCGGACTCGGAGAACCAAAACCGGTAGAACCACCAAAAAAACCGGAAAAGCCTGAGAAACCTGAAGAACAACCGAAAGACCCGAAAAAGAAGGGCTTAGATCCCGAAGAACTGGCAGAAATAGCAGAAACACTTCAAGATCAACTGGAAAAACTTGAAAATCAATAAAATAAAAGCCGTCGGACAGATAACCTGTCCGACGGTCTCTTTTGTGATATAATTACAGTGACAAAAGAAGGATAAAAAAAATGCTAATACACACAATAAAAGAAGTAAGAGAACAGATTAAACAATGGAAAAAAGAAGGTTTGACAGTCGGACTTGTACCGACAATGGGAGCATTACATAACGGTCATTTAAGCTTAATACAAAAAGCCGTTGAAAAATGTGACAGGGTTGTGGTTTCGGTATTCGTAAACCCTATTCAATTCTGCCCCGGAGAAGACTTGGATAAGTACCCGAGAACGCTTGAAGCTGACAAAAAATTGTGTGAAGAAGCAGGGGTAAACATAATATTTGCACCATCTCCAAACGAAATGTATGGAGAAGGTCAAATGCGGACAAACGACTTTTTAACTTATGTTATTCCACCGTTTTTCTTTGTTAATAAGCTTTGCGGGAAGTCCCGTGTCGGACATTTTGACGGAGTTTGTACGGTTGTTAACAAATTATTCAATATTGTACAGCCTGATTATGCATTTTTCGGGGAAAAAGACGCTCAGCAGCTTATTATAATCAAAAAAATGGTTAAAGATTTGAATATACCCGTTGAAATTATCCCTTGCCCGATAGTAAGAGAAGAATCAGGTTTGGCACTAAGTTCACGCAACAAATACTTATCAGAAGAAGACAAAATTCACGCACTTGCACTGTCTAAGATTTTAAACAACATCAAAAACTGCTACAAAAAAGGCATAACAAATATTGAAGCATTAAAAGAAACTGCTTTCCAATTCTTAGACGAGCATCACGACTTGGAATATCTTGAATTTATGAACGAAACAGACCTTGAAGAAGTCAAAACCGCAGATGATAATACCCGAGTTTTTATTGCCTGCAAAGTCGGCGGAGTTCGTTTGATTGATAATATTTTGTTGAAATAATTCAAAAATATGATGTCCTATCAAAAACAATACATTCAAAATATGAATAAAATTATAAATTAATAATATTTACCCCTTGACACGTTAAAAATCAACCATGCGGTCAGAGCATGATTTAGAGCATGATTGAGGCTTTTTCTAAATCAAAAGGTTTAGATAAAAGCTTCAACCTTATTTGATTAAATTATCAACCGGTACATGGATTTAAATCCCCTCTAAAAGAAGTAGTATATAAAGTGTAGAAGGTAACCAAACACACGGGGGAATAAGATGAGAGATTTTAACAAGAAGTTAAGAGTTTTACTAATAGATGACAACGCTAACCACTTAAGAGGAATTAAAGAATTAATCAATTTAGAAAGCAGTTACGAAGTAGTAGGAACAACTACAAGCGCCAATCTTGGAATTAACTTAGTAAAAAAATATCACCCTGATGTTGTATTATTAGATATTAATATGCCGGAAAAAGACGGATTACAAACAATTCAAACAATCAATAAGTTAAATCTTTCAACAAAAATTATAGCATTAAGCGGATACGATGATTCAGATTTAATCTACCGTGCAATGAAATTAGGTGCTAAAGGTTATGTACTAAAAACTATGGCATCAGTTAAACTAATAAACGCTATAGAAGAAGTAGCCTCAGGTAAAATTTACCTGCCTTCAGTTCTTACAACAAGATTCTTTGAATACTTCCAAACAACAGCAAAAGAAGAAGCAAAAGCAACAGAGGGCGAAAACTTGTTAAATACTCTTACAATAAGAGAAAACGAAGTTCTTGAACTTTTAACCGAAGGAATTAACTACAAGAGTATTGCAGGAAAACTTATTATATCCGAAACTACTGTTAAAACTCACGTAAATAACATATTCCAAAAACTACAAGTTAACGACAGAACAAACGCTGTTTTATATGCTCTAAGCCACGGTTTCAAAAGCAGTAAAACAAACGTTATGACAACAGTATAAAAATCTGACACATATATCATAAAGGGTTCTGCAAAATTTAGTAGAACCCTTTTATTTTAACAACACGAGGGAAAATGACAAACCAATTAAGTAATGAAGAATTAGAAAACCAGATAAGATACGTATCGCACGAGATTAGAAACCATTTATCAATTTGTGATATGTACACTCAAATAATCAGAAAAAACCTTGAAAAAACAGGAATAAAAAATGAATCCACAGAAAATGCGATTGAATGTATTCAAAAATCCGTACAAATAATCGGAGCAAACCTTCTTGATTTAAAATCATTAAACAATACCCGCATACAAACTTTAGATTTCAAAAAAACAATAGAGCAAAGTATTGAACTTGCAAAGGCATATGTATTTGATAAAGAAATAGAATTTGAAGTATTCATCAAAAACACCGCACTTATTGAAGCCGATGAAAACAAATTCCCTGCTTGCATTGTAAATATTTTAAAAAACGGAATTGAGTCAATTGAAACCAAAGGCAAAATTGAAATTTATGCAGAGGTAAAAGATAACATCGGAATAATAAAAATAATTAACAACGGTAAGCCAATACCCAAAGAAAAACAAGAGCAAATATTTATCCCAGGTTACACAACCAAAAAGACAGGCTGCGGTTTAGGGCTTGCAATCTGTAAAAAATATTTAGAATCTCAACAAGCGCAACTGAAACTTGTAAAATCGACAAAACAACAAACGGTGTTTGAAATCACAGTAGGAATAAACAAGTAGCAAAATCCCATGCGGCGAGCACCCTTACTGAGCTGAATTGTTGAAGTCAGATAAATTACAATTAGCAGCAAAATACAGTACGAAGTACCTTACCACGGGTAGTCTTTTGAAATTTTCCAGCCGTCTTTTTGTATCAAAGCTCCGCACCACATACCGCGACCGCGTTTATTACATTGATAGTTATGCCTTGAAGGTCCGTTTAAAAGTTGTTCACGTGTACGCTGAATTGTACCAGATTCACCATCATCACTATAATCCAGAATTGTACCTTTTTCGGGTGTAATAATAATATAAAAAGTATCACGCCCAAATCGGTTTGGCAAAGTATCATAACCGTTTAAATCAATCATTAACCCAATGACTTTATCATAACCTGCACCTGAAATAGCACCGTTATTTACTATAATTTGCACACCTGAAAGCAGAGTATAAGCTGTAGCTCCGCCGCGAACAATCGCCAAACCTGTTTCTCTTTGACCGTTTGGATTATAATAATTAATTTCTTGAGCTTTTACTTCCTTCTTAGAACACTTCAAATACGGCGCTAAATAAGTATCAAAAACTACTTCTTTACGCCTATCAGTCACATCCCAACCTGCAACTTCACCTTTTTCTGATTCAGACATTCTGACAGCTTGAGAAATTGTTGAATACGTCTTTTTTAACTGAGTTGCTACTGATTCTTTCTGATAATGAGTAATAAGAGCAGGAATGGTCATAGCGGCAACAACACCAATTATACCGAGGGTAATTAATACTTCCGCAAGGGTAAATGCATATTTTACTCCTGTCATTCCAGGCTTGATCTGGAATCTATCAGTGTCAGTTTGCCCCGTTAGGAATTTATTGGCATGAATAGACTCTGAAATAAATTCAGAGTGACGTAAACTGCGAAGCTGCCTAGCTGCCGAGCCGCTTAGCTGCTTCAATTTCAGGATGACGTTTCCTAATTTGTCACATGGAGAAGAGCCTAAAAAGTTACCCCCCCCGCAATCCTATTTGTACGTTTGTTTTTCATCTTTTTCGCTCCAATTTTCTCATTATTATAACATCTAAATTAAAGTATAGCAAATTTTATTTTCTAAGATATTACAAAGCTCCGAACAAGAATAGCTAATTAACTTTACCGCGCAACTGCCCGCAAGCCGCATCAATATCAGCTCCGCGCTCTAACCTTACCGTAACTTTTTTCCCGGAATGTTCCATTAAAGACTTAAATCGCATAATTGAGTTATTTGAAGGACGTTTATAATCGTTTTTCTCTGTAGGATTATAAGGAATCAGATTAATATTGCATTTTATATCTTTCAAATAAGCCGCAAGCTGTTTTGCACATTCAACAGTATCGTTCAGGTCTTTAATCAGCAAATATTCAATAGTAATTCTTCGTCCTGTTTTTTCAACATAATATTTTAAAGCCTTATGAAGTTCATCCATATTATATTTATTTTCAATCTGCATTAATTGACGTCTTATTTCATGATTTGGAGCATGAAGCGATAGAGCCAGAGTCGATTGCATATCAAGTTCAGCAAGTTCTCTTATTTTTGGAATAATACCTGAAGTTGAAACAGTTAAACGTCTTGCACCTATTTGAAAATTATCATTAAAAATTTCCATAGCTTTTAATACATTATCAAGATTTAACAAGGGTTCGCCCTGCCCCATAAACACGACATTTGTAACCTTTAGCCCCGTATCTCTTTGGATAGTCAAAACCTGTTCGATAATTTCTTTATAAGAAAGGTTTCTGATAAACCCGCGCTTACCTGTTGCACAGAAACTGCAATTAACGGCACAACCGACTTGAGAACTTACACAAGCCGTTAAATTTGCACGGTTATCAAACCTCATTAAAACAGTTTCTACACACTCTCCGTCAGGAAATTCCAGTAAATATTTAATAGTTCCGTCAGAACTTACCTGCTTAACTTTTATCTTAGTATTGGTAACTTTTGCAATCTTTTTTAATTCTTCTCTGAACTTTAGAGATAAATCCGTCATTTCATCAATGTCTTTAACAGATTTTAAATAAATCCAGTTATGAACCTGACGTGCTCTAAATTTAGTAGCACCGAGCGCATCGGTTATTTCTTCTATTTCGGCTAAACTTAAACCTGACAAGCTTTTCATAATTTATTCATCCAATTCATTATATCTATCATAGCATTAATCTTAAGCCAAACAGATTTCGATTTCAATTTCCAGGGGGTAAATGAACATGTTTTCGGGAGAAAAGCCCCGTTTATTTCAGGAAAATCACGGCAAATCTGCGGACGATTATCATAATCAGGACACCTGTTATCATCTGTAACTTTCGGACAATGATAAATATAAAACTCACCATCTGTTAAATTTTCAAGCATCTCAACATACTCGGGATAAATTTCGCGGGCTTCCTCAATAGAGTTATACGGAACAAAAGTATTTATAAATTGAGAGGCAAAATTATCACCGTTTTGCGCTTTTGATTTTAAAACATCAGGAGAAAACTCGCTTACGGCAAACCTACAACACGCACCACAACCGCCGCAAGAAAAATTTTCGCGTTCACGGCAAATTTTTTCAAATTCGGACTTTATCTCAGCTGTCCAAACCGACTCAAGATTATCAAGTTCTTGAGCTTCTTTTAAACACTCCTTGAATATTTTACGATAAGAGGTTTTCAGATTTTCATAATCTTCACCTAAAGGCACCAATATTTATACCCCATTTACCCCTAAACATGTCTTTCAACAGGGTTCAATAACAAATCAGCAAGCCTGTCAGCGCCGATAAAACCTCGTTCTGACATTAATTTTGCAGCAAGCTTATTATCATAAGTAACAAATCTGTGACGAACCTCAAAAGAACCTTGATTAAAATCAACAATAGCATAACAAGCTTTAGGATCACTTGTCATAGGTCTTCCTACACTGCCGACATTTACAACGGTTTGTCCCGTACTTGTTTGATAACCGCAAGGAACATGGGTATGTCCGCATAAAATAAGTTTTTCCTGAGTTCCTTCAATAATTTCTTCAACAATTTCTAACGGCATCTGAGGTAAAATATCTTCATTATTTGCTCTTGGAGAACCGTGAACAAGAAGTACACTACAACCTTCAACATCCAAACTCAACATCGGAGGAAGGTTTGCAAGAAAAGCTCTATGAGAATCATCAAGCTGTTCAACATCATCTGCCATAGCATTTGCCATAACAGGATATTGAGCTTCCAAAAACCCCATTACATCAGGTCCGTATTGCGCAATCATTTTATCGGTATTACCTTGAATTATCGTCCAGGTACCTTCCTGTGACATAACATAATCTGTTACGTCCTTTGGTTGTGGACCTGCTAAAGCTATATCGCCAAGACAAAAAACATGCTCACATCCTTGAGTAATTAAATCACCCATAACAGCTTCTAAAGCTTGTGCATTAGCATGTAAGTCAGATAATACCGCAATTTTCATAAATTTACTCTCTCCTTTTGTGATTTGTGATACAATTATTGTATGATAAAAAGAAGAAAATCAAAAGAAATTACAATAGGAAATGTAAAAATCGGTAATAATAACCCGATAATCGTTCAATCAATGTGCAATACAGACACAAGAAATATTGAACAAACACTTAGACAAATTAAAGAACTAACAGACGCAGGATGCGAACTTGTAAGACTTGCGGTATTAAATAAAGACGCGGCAGAAGCAATAAAAGAACTTGTAAAACGCTCACCTGTTCCTTTAATTGCTGATATCCATTTTGATTACAGGCTTGCAATCCAATGTATTAATAACGGAATTTCAGCACTACGTCTTAACCCGGGAAATATCGGCAAACGCGAAAATGTTGAAAAAGTTGTAACTTTAGCTAAACAACAAAAAATTCCGATAAGAATCGGAGTTAATGCAGGTTCTTTGGAAAAAGAATTATTAGATAAGGATATTCCACTCTCGGAAAAAATGGCACAAAGTGCGATGAAACACATTAAAATCCTTGAAGATTTAGATTTTGATTTAATAAAAGTTTCACTAAAATCATCAGATGTATTAACAACAATAGAAGCCTACCGCCTTATGGCAGATATGGTAGATTATCCGCTTCACTTAGGTGTAACCGAAGCGGGAACACTTAAAAACGGACTGATTAAATCATCTGTCGGGCTTGGAACACTTTTAGCTGAAGGAATCGGCGATACTATAAGAGTTTCATTAACAGAAAATCCTGTAGAAGAAGTTTATGCGGGATTTGAAATTCTAAAAAGCTTAAAACTGCGCAAACGCGGAGTGAATTTTGTATCCTGCCCTACCTGCGGGAGAACCCAAATCGACTTAATCAATTTAGCAAAAAAAGTTGAAGAACGATTTAAAAACCTTGATAAAAACATAACAATCGCGACAATGGGCTGTGCGGTTAACGGCCCGGGCGAAGCTCGCCACGCGGATTTTGGTATCGCAGGCGGAATCGGTGAAGGTTATGTATTCAAAAAAGGTGAAATTATCGCAAGAGTACCCGAAAATGAACTCCTAAATAAATTAGAAGAAGTTATCTTAAAATCATACAAATAATTCATGACCTTTTTTTGTAAACAAATTATAATATTATTGCTAGATTTATAAAAAAAAACTATAATTTATAAAAAGAGGTGACTATGAAAAAATTATTATTGGTAATGATTGTTACGGCAGCTACTCAAATTCAAGGGTTTGCAGCAATTTCGGTTGATCAAACAACATCCCCTGCAGTTTTACAAAACAAAGGGTTCTCAGCTCAAACTACCGATATTGTAAATGTATCAAAAGCAAGAGCTAACGGTTTGGAATATTACACTCCTGATGAAGAAGCATACAAAAAACAAAATAAATTTGTAAGATTCTGGAGAAAGCTTTATGTATACACAGATCCTGCGGCAGAAGATTACTCATTCTACCACCACAATACAAACACAACACCAACATATCAGGATTTATAATAAATACTTAATCTTACAGCTAATTGCGCTGATATTAACAATTAATACAGCGCAAGCCGTAGAATTTGGTGAAGTTAAGTATGATAAAAATACTTTTATCGATTACTCAAAAATCGACAAAGGGTCAACAGCTAAGTTGGCCGATTTTTATTTTGAAAAAGCACTAAATTCAAAAGACGAATCCGAAAAGAAAAGCTATTTACAAAAAGCAAGCGGTGAGTATTTTATATTAAATCAAATTGACCCTAAAGATATTTATCCGATAGTCCAAATGGCAAGGGTTTATGATTACGAAAACAAAAACAGCTATGCTAAAGCATACTTTTTCAGGGCATTAAAAATAGACAAGACAAATGCTGCAACAAATTATTATTTCGGTGAATACTATTACACAAGAAATGATTATAAAAGAGCGCTGTATTTTTATAATAAAGCTTTTGAAAACGGATATAAGGAAAATTTTACCGTACTTATCAGAATGGCTAATATGTACGAAAAACTGGGGGATTTATTAAGAGCAAACCAATATTTTAAAAAAGCTTTTTTGGTAAATCCAAACAGCCAGGCGTTACCTGAAAAAATCTTAGAAATTGAAGGTATAAATTACAAAAACACAGGCTACTACAATAAAACAAAACAAAGGAAATAATGAAGATAAAAAAGATATTAACAATTTTAGCATTAACAATATTCACAAGTATACCTTGCGGAGCTGTTGACGCGCTTGATAATATACAATTTATCCCTGAAGAAATAACACTTCCTGCGTTTTCACCATTAGCTCTTAACCCTGATGAAGTTGTTTTTAAGCAAAACTCTACAAAAATCAACTCAATAGACCCAAGTTTCAGCGCAAGCTATTTTCCGGGTGGCAGAGGAGCAAATAAACTTGTTATATATACTCCAAACTTTGGACTTCACACAGGAACAAATGAATTTGGAACTGAAGCCATTGTTGAAGGTAATACTGTTACAGCCCTGAGCGGCGCGGATTCTACAATCCCCAAAAACGGTATTGTAATAAGTGGTCATGGAATTGCAAAAAACTGGATTACTCAAAATATTTCGGTAGGTTCTAAAATCTATATTGATAAATTAAACAATATAATAACGGTTTACACAACATCAGAAAGCTACACCTACGAAGCAAAAGCAAAAATTGCCGAAGCTAATTCAATGATAGATTATTACAAAAACTCTTACCCAAATTATAACTATCAACTTCCGCAAAATCATATTCAAACAGCGCAAAACTATCTTCAAATTGCACAAACAGAAAACAAAAACAGCATGATTTTGCAGCAATACAGTAAAGAAGCAATAGATGCAGCAAATCTTGCAATACAAACATCACTTCCTTTTATGAAAAATGAACTAAAAGGGTTATGGATTCGCCCGACAGAAACCTCCCGCGAACAAATTATCTCAACCCTTGAAAACATTAAATCAAACGGATTTAACAGCATATTTTTAGAAACATATTTTCATGGAAAAACAATTTTTCCAAGTCAAACAATGAATAAATACGGTTTTACCGTTCAAAATGAAAAATTTGAAGGCTTTGACCCGCTTGATGTTTGGATAAAAGAAGCCCACAACAGAGATATAAAAGTTCATATCTGGTTTCAATCGTTCTATGTAGGAAACACCCCGCCTGAATATTCCCAATCAAGCATATTATCAGTTCGCCCTGATTGGGGTAACAAAACAAAAAAATATGCGGATTCATCTACTGCAACGCGTTCGGCGTCAGAACATAACGGATATTTTATAGATCCTGCTAATCCTGAAGTTCAAGACTTTTTACTGGAACTGTTAGGAGAAATTATTGACACCTACAAGCCTGACGGAATTAATCTTGATTACATAAGATACCCTAACGCCTCAGCAGGTAATGAACAAAACGCCTGGGGGTTCACCGAATACGCAAGAAACGAATTTAAGAAACAATCAGGAGTTGATCCAGTTGAAATTACAACATCTGATGTTCAATGGCTTGACTGGAACCAATACAGAAGAAACAAAATAACAAATTTTGTACAAAAAGTCGGAAAACTCGGTAAAGAAAAGAAAGTTTATATAAGTACGGTAATTTTTCCAGACTTAGCTTCAGCCTTGGCTACAAAACAGCAAGATTGGAGAACATGGTCTGTTAACGGTTATATTGACGGATTTACACCACTGTTTTTAACATATGATTCAGGAATGCTCGGTTCTATGATGAACGATGTTATGAGAGTAAAAGCTCCGACTACAGACCTTTTTGCAGGCTTATTCGTAACCTTTATGGGCGGTTCATCTGAAGATTTAATCAGACAAATTTACCAAACCCGAAGAATGTTTGCAAACGGAGTTATCCTGTTTGATTACGCGCATACAACCCCGGTTTATACAACAACACTTATGGCAGGAGCATTCAACGAAGGTAAAAAAGATAAACAAATAATCGCATCTTCTGACAAGCAAAAAAAAAAGCTCGCAAAAGAACCCGAAAAGAAAAATCAAACGCCAAAAACGGGAAAAATCATAATGTCAACAAATAATAAAGGCTTTTGGGTTTTCACAAAATAGATAATTATTTTAAAACTAAAAATCTAATCCGTCTATCGACACCTAAAAACATTATTCGCCCGTCATCCAAACGGATTGAGTTTTGTAAAGGCAATTCATAATCATCAAAGACTACGGATTTATTAGTTTTAAGATTATAAATTTCAGGCTTTGCCTTAACAAACCCCATAAAAAATCCGCTTCGTTTTTGGTCACATCCTTCATAAACTAAAACTTTATCCTCAGCAAGTAACATCACCCCATAATGGGTCCTGGGGATATTAAGATTACCAATATATTTTTTTATATCATTTATCGGATCATAAATATAAACATTTGTTTGATTAATATTTTGCTCTTTTGAATAAACATAATCAAAAATCAAAATATTACCGTCACGTAATTTCAACCAGTTGTCAAAAGTAATCTTTGCAAGCTTTGATTCTGTGAAAGTATTATTAGCAGGGTTATAAAAAACAAAACCTCTGTCCTTTTGTGCATTAGCAAAAAGCACCCGACCATCATTAAGTAAAATCGGATAATAAAGCCTATAATTTTCAGGAGTTTGAACTATGTTAAACTTTTTTGTTTTAGGATCATAAACTTCAAGTGCCGTAGATTTTAAAACATCAACAACAGGATAATAATTCAATAAGACACGCCCATCTGTAAGTCTTACCACATTTCCTATTTTTAGCCTATAATTCCTTTTTGAAGTATTTTTTAACTCTTTTGTTGTAAGATTATATTCTTGTGCGTACTGAAAATCATTAAAATCTTTTATATATTTTTCAAATTCTTTATTTAGATTTTTATCACTTTTAATATACGGAAGCAGTTCTTCTTCAAAAACTTTTGTCCGCTGTTCATAAGTCATATTTGTATGTCTATTCGATTTGAGGTCACTTAATTTCTCTGCAAAAAAGTAATACTTATAATATTCTTCTTTTGATTGACTGCGTTTAAATCTCACAGAATCATCAACCATTCCGAGAAATTTTTTAAACAAATCAAATTTCATAGATCTTAGTATTAAAAAGTTATTTTCATCAAGTCCTACAACTTGAGTAAAGTAGTTATAATCTTCATTATTTAAACCTGTTTTTGTAACCGTATTAGACTTAGGATTATAAATCTCACCAACTCCAATTAAAATATTCCCGTCATAAAGCTTTCGCATTGACTGAGAAGATTCGGTTGAAGGACCGTTTACAATATTAAAATACGAATTGTCGTAAAAAGTTTCCTTTGCCGTTACAGGTAAAATTCCAACACAAAAAGTAAAAATAATAACAAACAACCTCTTTAACATACCCTGATTTTACAGCAATAAAAAATAATTACAACAACCCCTATTTACATAGCCTTTTGCTTTTACTATAATTTTAACAGTAATATAGATAATATAAGGATAAGAAATGAGCATATATTTATTGGAAGTCGGAACCGAAGAATTACCATATAAGTTTATTCCGCAGGCAATTGAACAGTTAAACAACAATTTTACAAGCTTTTTAAACGATAATAAAGTTAAATTTTCAGATATCAAAGTTTATGCAACTCCAAGACGTTTAGCATTAATTATCGACGGTTTGGAAACAAAAACCGCTGATGAAGAAAAAATTGTTAAAGGACCTATAAAAAATGTTGCATTTGACGAAAACGGAAACCTAACAAAAGCAGGCGAAGGTTTTGCAAGAAAAAACAATTTATCAAAAGAAGATTTATATATAGAAGATAATTACGTTCACGCAAAAATCGTTGTAAAAGGTAAATCAATTTCAGAACTTTTACAAGAAAATGTGGCGCAGGTATTTATGAAGCTTCAAGGCGCACATTTTATGCGCTGGGGCTATAATGATGCAAAATTCTCACGTCCGATAAAATGGATTGTATCAATATTAGATAATGAAGAAGTTAAAATAAAAATTATAGACAAAGAATCTTCAAAATACTCCCGCGGACACAGATTCGATAAACAAGAAGTCTTAATTGATAACCCTGCAAACTACCTTGAAATAATGAGAGGTGTAAAAGTTATAGCAGACCAAAACGAACGCAAACAAATTATCGTAGAAAAGGCAAAAGAAGAAGCTTCTAAAATAGGTGCAAAACCTTATTATACAGACGATTTACTTGAAGAAGTAACATTTATTACAGAATACCCTGTACCTGCAATGTGCGAATTTGACCCGAGATACTTAGATATTCCGGAAGAAGTAACCGTAACGGTTATGGCAGTTCATCAAAGATATTTTGCACTGTACAAAGACGGTAAATTAACAAATAAATTCATCACAATGACAAATTACTTAGGAGATGAATTTGAAAACATCAAAGCGGGTAACGTTCGTGTAATAAAAGCAAGACTTGATGATGCTGTATTTTTCTTTAACGAAGATACTAAAAAACCGCTAATTGATTACGTAGAATCATTAAAAGGCGTAACCTTCCAAAAAGGAATGGGAACAATGTTTGATAAAACTCAACGACTAATCACTTTATCAAATTCAATTGCTAAAGATTTAGGAGTTGATTCAAAAGACATAGAAAGAACAGCAAATCTATGTAAGGCTGATCTTACAACAAACCTTGTATTTGAATTTACCGAACTTCAAGGCTTTATCGGAGCAGATTACGCAAAAGTTTCAGGTGAAAACGAAAAAGTAGTTCAAGGTATCAAAGAACACTATTTTCCGCTAAATGCTGAAAGCGAAACTGCAAAAGGTTTAGAAGGACAGATTGTCGGAATTGCCGATAAAATTGATACGGTTTGTGCCGTTTTTGCAGCTGGTAAAAAACCGACAGGTTCATCTGACCCGTTAGGTGTTCGCCGTGCAGCATTAGGGGTTATCAGAACAATTCTTGATTCAGGCTTAAAAATCAATGTTAACAAATATATTAAAGAAGCCCTGAATTATTTACCTGTAAAAAGAGATTGCGCGGATGAAGTTAATGAGTTCTTCGTTCAAAGAATGATAATTTTCTTATCAGATAAATATAACAAACAAGTGTTAGAAGCATGCTCTGCGAAAAATCCGCTTATTGATATCGCAGATTACGTAAAACGCGTTGACTTGGTTCAGAACCTAAATTCACCTGAACTAATCGAAAACGCTAACCGCGTAATCCGAATACTTAAAGAAACAAGCGACGATAAAGTTAACGAAAGCTTCTTTAAAGAACCTGTTGAAAGCAGTTTATACAAAGAAATTCAAGGGGTAAATGAAACAGATAATTATTCATCATACCTTGACTCTTTAGAAAAACTAAACCCGACAGTTACTAAATTCTTTGAGGACGTACTTGTCATGGACAAAGATGAAAATGTTAAGAAAAACAGAATTGCATTGTTAACATTATTGAAAAAGAAATACGATTATCTTACCGATTTTAGCAAGATATAATTAAAATACAGGCATTTTTGTAAATTTTTGTAACATTCAGAATGTAAAAAAGCAATTAATTTTCTTCACCATACTTTAAAATGTATCTTAGAAGAAAGTGTCGAGGTAGAGGACAATGTTTGATCGTATAAAAAATTTAAAATTGGTTCAAAAGCTAAAAGAAAGTGTTAGCCCTAAATTACGCTGGCTTTCTTTTTCACATAAAAACACATTAGATAAAAGCACCACAGATTACTTAGAAGAAATCAGCGGTGTTGAAAATTTAAAAAGCCTTTCTGACGAATATGAGCTGGAAGCAATGGTCAGAGCCCAACTCAAAGAAGAATTTCCTAATATCGAAAATATGAAATCTTATGAGTTGTTAGTAGATGCGGTTATGCATACAATGAAGAAAAAACAGCTTCAAGCCGAAGATAATCTTGATATAGAATAACGATTATCGAACAAATTAAACAAAAAGATAATACCTGTTGAGGGTATTATTTTTTTATGGCGGGGGTAAATATAAGTAGTAAATAATATAAACAAAGGAGAAATATTTATGACCGCAATAATAGGGATTTCAGTAGAAAACAGAAAAGAAGAAGCATCACTTCTTCAAGATATCTTAACAGAATACGGCTGTATGATTAGGACAAGGATTGGACTTCACCCGATGGGAGAGTATAAATGTTTAAATTACGGAATAGTTTTAATAGAAGTTGTAGACAAAGTAAACGAAATTTATGACAAACTATCACAACACTGGCAAGTGCAAATCATGAAGTTTTAGAACTTATGCCTAGCACGATACACAATTTTAACTTTTGTAAATAAAAGTATATAACAATACTCAAAAAAAATCTTGATGTGTTTTCATGCTAAAGGGACTTATTGATAAATGATAAATCCAATAAACCAATCAAATAATATAAAAACCAGCATATTTTACATCAATGATTATCATGGTAAATCCATTAATATGGAACGTACCATAAGTGCAGCAAACGTATTTGATGCAATGAATAAAGATAAAAAAGATGTTGATACATTTAAGCTATCATCAGGCGACATAATGATTGGAGAGGATTTTAAAACAAACCAGCTTGCAGTTATGTTCCAAAAAGTGTTGGGTATAAGGGCTTCAGCCGTCGGGAACCACG
Source organism: uncultured Candidatus Melainabacteria bacterium (assembly GCA_945910425.1). Classification (GTDB taxonomy): domain Bacteria; phylum Cyanobacteriota; class Vampirovibrionia; order Gastranaerophilales; family Gastranaerophilaceae; genus Zag111. Next base: position 21,323 of record CAMDYM010000026.1, read on the forward strand.
AATATGATATGCAAGACAGAGCCGGAATGATATTACCGCTGGTAAATTATAATTTACTTTCCTGCAATGTAAAAATTAACCCGAGAAACCACTGGAGCAACAAAATTAAGCCCTCTATTATAGAAGAGCGAAACGGAAACAAATACGGAATAATAGGAACATCCCCAATTGATTTATTTAAACGTTCAAAAAAAGGGGTAATTCAACGAGATATAAGCGTAAGTAATAACCGAGATACAGTCATAGACATTCAAAACGAAGTTAATAAACTTCAACAACAGGGAATAAATAAAATCATTTTATTATCACACCTTGGCTACACAATGGATAAAATTATAGCGAACCAAACGCAAGGTATTGACGTAATCTTAGGCGGTCACTCACACGATTTAATAAAAGACGTTAAAGAAGGTAAAAATTTATTCTACTCACAAACAAAAGAACCGGTAATTATTACTCAGGCAGGACGTGACGGTAAAAATTTCGGAATCTTAAACCTTGAATTTGACCAAAATGGTATCATTAAAAAAGTTCAAAATAACGTAGGCAACACAAGAGATTTCAGACGCTATGCGCCTATTAAATACGTATTTGACAAAATTTTCGGAGCAAGAGAAACTTACGGACATGTTGAATCTGCTCCGCCTCCGTTGAAAAAAGATTTAATCGAACCGAACCCTCACGCATACTTTATCGCTGACTGTATAAGAAAAGATTTAGACTGTGATATTGCAATCCTGCCATCTCCAAATATCAGAGGATATTTTGAACAGGGAAAAATTGATTCAAGAATTTTAGCAGACATTCTTCCTTTCAAAAACAAGCTATATAAAGTAAAATATAGCGAAAAAGAAATTGTTGACGCAATAAAAATTGCCTCAAAATCATTTACAAACGTTGCAAATAAACCGGGAATATTCTATACTTCAGGACTGGAATACACTGTCAGCACAAACGGCAAATTACAATCAATGAACTTTATCAACAAATCAGGTAAAAAGACACCGATAAATATTGATAACCCGAGAGAAGACAAATTTTACACAACGGTCTTAAACGATTACTGCGCTCAAGGCAACGACGGATTTCAAATACTTAACCGGCCTGAAAGAATACTAAAAAAATACAACTTTGACGCAACTCAATGTGTAAAAAATGTTCTTGCTCAAACTGACAAACCTGTAGTAATAAAAGATGATAATCGAATTACGGTTATTTAAGCTGTTTTTTTGAGATATCGGCAAGCCCCGTCAAATAAAGATAATTAAATATTAAACTCAAATAACACCCAAAACATAATGTCCCAAGCTTTATAACAAGATTTAAAATTAAAGCCTCATCTCCTACAGGATAAGTTAATATTTTATATATCGCAAAAAATGGAATAACAGCAAGTACAAAAGTTCCTATCGATAAAAATATAACATCACCCAGTACTTTTTCAAGAATCCTAAATACAGAAAAGAGATTAAAAAACTCTTTTCGAAACTCAAAATCTTTTGCATATTGAGTCAACAAAATCAAAATAAACGGAATAATACAAAACATAACAGATGAAAAGATATAAATAAAACCCGGATTATTCAACTTCAGTAATGCAAAAACTCCGCCTGCAAAAATTAACAAATAAAAAATAATCCAATAAAGCGCCATCGGTAAAATTTTTACAAAATCCGTAAACGACTGTAATGTAAGATTTGGTAAACCGTTTTCTTTATTATTCATAACACTGTTAACTACATTAACACCATAACCGACAAAATAAATCAGCAAAAGCATTCCAAAAAACAAATATGCCCACAACTCTGTATTACTTGAAGGAACAGAAATATAAAATTTATCATAAAACAATAAATTCCCCCAAGAAGCGGTATATTTAATAAAAAGAATTGCCCAAATACCCGTTAATGAAAATAAAGAAATATGATTAGCTAAAGCATTCTTCCCGCCGTAAATCTGTTTAAAATATCTGAAAATTTCCATAAAAAATCTCTCTTATCTATAATTATAGCAACATAAGCCCTAATTGCAAGTAAACGTTTTTATTATACAATAATTGTATGGAAACAGAATTAAAACAAGAATTGGGCGTTATAAAATTAAGAATTAAAAAGTTAAAGGAGTGTCTTTGACCCTGAAAAACTAAAAACAGAACTGAAAGAGCTTGAAGAACAAATGCAAAATCCTGATATTTGGACAGATAGTGAAAAAGTTTCAAAAACAGGACAAGAAATTAAAGATAAAAAAGAAATTCTGTCAAAATTTGAAGTCTGGGAAAGGGTAATAGAAGACTCAATTGTTGCATTAGAGTTATCTGATGAGGATTTAATAAAAGACAGTTTAGAACAAATAAAAACAGTAAGCAAAAATATTGAAAAGTTTGAACTTGAACAAATACTTTCAGGCGAATATGATAAGGCGGATGCAATACTTACAATAAACGCCGGAGCCGGCGGAACAGATGCCCAGGATTGGGCAAGCATGCTACTTAGAATGTATCTTCGCTGGGTAGAAAAACGCGGTTGGAAGTCAGAACTTTTAGACAAACTTGATGGAGAAGAAGCAGGAATTAAATCCGCGACAATCAAAATCAGCGGGAAAAATGCATTTGGTTATTCTAAAGCAGAAAAAGGTGTTCACAGACTTGTCAGGATTTCACCATTTAACGCTAACGGAAAACGCCAAACAAGTTTTGCTTCAGTTGAGGTTTCACCGATAATAGAAGACTTTGAAAAAACAATAACAATTCCGCCTGATGATTTAGAAGTTTCAACAATGCGCTCAGGCGGTGCAGGCGGTCAAAATGTTAACAAAGTAGAAACCGCCGTCAGAATCCTGCATAAGCCGTCAGGAATCGTCGTAAAATGCCAGCAGGAACGCTCTCAATTACAAAATAAAGAATATGCAATGCAAATTCTTGTATCAAAACTTCTGGCAATAAAACAGAGTGAATACGAAGAAAAAATGGCAAAATTAAAAGGCGAAAATGTTGATATAAATTTCGGTTCACAAATCCGTTCATACGTTTTTCACCCGTATAAAATGGTTAAAGACCACAGAACAGGGTGTGAAGTCGGTAATGTAGAGGCTGTTATGGACGGAAACCTGGACGAATTTGTGGAAAGTTATTTAAGACAAAATACATAAGGAGAGAATATATGGA
>CAMDYM010000027.1 GCA_945910425.1 uncultured Candidatus Melainabacteria bacterium
TAAGTACCGATATTCTTTTCGTAAGCTTCTTTAGGGTCAACACCTTTTTTGATAGCGTCCATAACTTTACCAAGGTTAACAAATTTGTAACCGATAACTTCGTTATGTTTATCTAAGCCTAATTGAAGAATATAACCTTCAGTTAAAGAAAGATATCTTACACCTTTTTGTTTTGTTGAGTGGATTGTACCACACATAGAACAAAGACCTTTACCTAAATCTTCAAGTCCTGCTCCGACAGGTAAACCGTTTTCAGAGAATGCGGATTGAGTTCTGCCGTAAACGATTTGTAAGAACAATTCTCTCATAGCAACGTTAATAGCGTCACAAACAAGGTCAGTATTTAATGCTTCCAAAATAGTTTTACCCGGAAGGATTTCACCTGCCATTGCAGCAGAGTGTGTCATACCTGAACAACCGATGGTTTCAACCAACGCTTCTTGAATAACACCTTCTTTAACGTTTAAAGTTAATTTACAAGTACCTTGTTGAGGAGCACAACAGCCGCAGCCGTGAGTAAGACCTGAAATGTCTTTAATCTCCTTACATTTTGTCCATTCTCCTTCTTGAGGAATCGGAGCAGGTACCCCTTTTACACCGCGAGCTACGCAGCATTTTTCTTGAATTTCTTGTGAAACTTGTATATTAGTCATTTTCTACTCCCTTCACCTTATATACTCTTAAATTTTAACCTGCTCAAAATATTCCGTCAAGAAGATTGAACTTTTTGCAAAATAATGTTAAAATAAATATATAAATAACAATATGATGTCACCCTAAACTTGATTCAGGGTCTGTCAATGCTAATTAGCACCCATTACGAGATGAATCAGCATTGATAGATTCCGTGTCAAGCACGGACATAAATATAAAAAGGATTGGTTGATGATTAAGATTAAATATAACGGTTTCACATTACCTGAGGTTCTTATAACTCTGACAGTTGTCGGAGCACTTGCGGCCCTTGTTTTACCCGGGCTTATTAAAGATTTAAACAATAAAGCTAATATGGCACTTTTACAGGGTACCGTTGCAAACGTAAGTGATGCAGTTCAACAGGAAATCATCAAAAAACGCGCTAAATATATCACGGACACAGATATTTACAACAATCCGTCAACTTTTCTTAAAAACCATTTTGATTATTCAAGAGATACAAATGTATTTAAAACGTTAAATGATGAAGGTAAGTACGTGGACGTTGAATATACATCTATTAACCAAAACGTTAAAGGCAGCTCACACCCAACAGGTGAAATCATTTTAAAAAACGGGGTTTATATAGGAATTAGACCTGATATCAACACATTAGTAATTGATTTAAACGGTCCTGAACCGCCTAATATTATCGGAGTTGACTATTTTGCTTTAGAAATTGTAAGAAATACTAACACATCGACAGGGGTCAGGATGGGTGATGTCGGAGCTTTCAGATATGATGCTAAAACTGACTCTCAACTAAAGACTGAGTGCAAAAACGGAGAAGCTGCAAAGTGTTATGCTCTTATTGAAAGAAGCGGTTATGACCCTAATTATTTAGATTAAATAAAAGGAAAGAATATGAAATTTAAAAATAAAGCATTCACATTAACTGAATTACTTGTCGCACTCGGGATAATCGGGGCTATAGCTGCCGTTTCAATTCCCAGTCTTATGACACGTATTCAAAACCGAATGTTTGTTACCAATTTAAAAAGTACAACAGAAGCAATTAAACTGCTTGTTGATAAGCAACTGGTAACCAGCCCATCCCGGACTCTGGAAGGAACAGATTTTGACAGTATTACAAAGTTATTTACAACAAATAACTTTAATTTAGCAAGAACAATTTGTAGTAACTCTGATAAATCTTGCTGGACTACAACAAAATACAAAACATTAAAAAACACATCTTCTGCAACAAAATCACGTCCTAATTATAGTACCGTAAAATTAAAAAACGGTGCAACAATGACATATGCAAGGATCTATTCAAGTTCAGTGGCGTTTCCCGGAACTCCGAGAGAAGATACCGTCTTCGGTCATTTTTATATTGATGTAAACGGAGATGATCTTCCTAATATTGCAGGTCGGGATTATTTTGAAATATATGTTTCTAAAAGAGGAAAGTTATATCCTAACTATGATATAGCAACAAATTTCAATTCAGTAAACGGACAAAAAAATTGCATAAATGGTAATGCAGATGCTTGTTACGGAGTTATTGTTGATAACGGCTGGAAAATGCCATATTAAGAAAGGATTTTTATGAAAAAGAAAGCGTTTACTTTAATAGAATTACTTTTAGCACTTGGTATTGTCGGTGCGATAGCGGCTTTAACTGCTCCAAGCATTATGGATAATATCAACAGGCGGGTTTTAACAAGCCAATTAAAAAATATTACCCATGATATAACTTTTTTAGTTGATGAACAATTATTGAATAATAATACAAAAATCATAGGTAATACTGATTTAAGTACTCCTGATAAGTTTTTCTCTCATTTTGAAGTCACAAAATCCTGCGAAGTTGCAGAAGGAGAAACTTCTGATTGCTGGGCTGACTCATATAAAAAACTTTCAAACATGTCAGATGTTGATATAACCATTCCTGCAGAAGGCAAAGCCTTTAAATTAAAAAACGGTGCGGTTTTAAGTTATTCTTACGGAACAACAGAATTTGATTTCAAAACCAACCCTGAATGGCAATTAAAATTTGATCCAAGCGACCTAAAATACAAACCGATTACATCATTCAGATTATTACCAGCATATGCGGCAGTATTAAAACAACCGGCTTATACACCTGCGGTTTCTGCAAATCCCGGACTAACAGCTCAACCTTGGCAAAAATTTGACCCTACTTTGGTTACTCCGGAGTTAAAATATCAATTAGCTTGGACAGGTGCAACTATTATTGTTGATATTAATGGCGCAGAAGCTCCAAATATTGTCGGAAGAGATTTATTTGAATTTACAATATCTAATACAGGTAAACTTCCAACTACTACATCAAGTTTAGCATCACTAAAAACTAACTGCCAAAACGGTAATGCCTCAAGCTGTTTTACATATGTTATGGCAAACGGATGGAAAATGGATTATTAAATCTTTAATAAAAAAGGGGCGGAGCCTGTGGCTCCGCCCCTTTTTTATATGTTTTAATTAAACCTCAATAAATAAACGACGGCCGACTATATTTTGTTTACCGTTGTAATAACCTGCAAAATATCCGCCTTTTACGGGTTTATTTTGTGCATAAAACTGATTGTATCGATTTCCATTATAATTAACAAACGGATTGTTTCCGTAAGGATTATTATTTGGAGCCTGACGAACCACCGGGGCTGTTGTATTTACACCTGGTGCTTGGAATACGTTTGATAAAAAATTTACTATACCTGCCATTTAAAAACCTTTCTACTTATCGTAGTTTTTAATTATAAAAATCGTTTTGTCATAATTATATCACAGCTTGTTTGAAAATTTTAAAATAACTTTACAAAAATCATCTGTTTTATGTAGTATAATCATTATATGGAAGGCAATAAGAAAAACATATTAATAATAGGCAAAGGCGCAGTTGCAGCAGCGTTAAGTAAAAAACTTAAAGAAAACGAATCTGTTGAAAATGTTTTTATCGCGCCAAGCAGTAATGTTGATATTAGAGAAGATGACTTAACAGGGCTTTTAAAATTTGCACTGGAAAACGAGATTGATTTAACAATTCCTGTCAGCGAAAAATCTTTAGATGCTGATATTGTATCATTTTTCCAAACAAACGGTCAAAATATTTTCGGACCGGTTAAAGACGCTTGCAACATTGCAATAAACAAATCTACTGGCAAAAAATTCTTATATAAAAACAGAGCACAAACTTCCAAATTCGGAGTTTTTGAAAAACTTCAACAAACAGAAGAATTTTTGAAAAACGCAAATTTCCCGATTACAATAAAATGCAGTAAATACAACAAAATCGAAGACAGACTTGTATGTACGACAACAGCACTTGCAAGAGAATTTTTAGAAATACTTTTTTCAACAAAAAACGAAACCAATGTACTAATTGAAGAATTTACAAACGGGCATAATTTTACAATTTATTATATTACGGATGGGTACAGCGCTCTGCCAATAACCGCTATAGGGAACTACAAATTTAGCGAGAACGGTAACGGGGGATTATTAACAAACGGTATGGGTTGTTACACACCTGATTACAAGATTTCGGATGTTGTATTTTCAAGAGTTGACAATATAGTAAGAAACACCTTAACCTCTTTAGACAGAAAAGGAACTCCTTATATGGGAATCTTGGGTGTTGAATGCACATTAACGGGTGAAGATAAGTTCTTTGTTAATGAATTTAAGCCGTTTTTACAGGATTTTGACGCGGCTGCCGTACTTAACCTGGTTGATGATAATCTTATTGACATATTTATGGCTTGTATTGAGGGGCTTTTTGCAGATGAATACGAAGAAATTAAAACAAACGAATTATCTTCCGTATCTGCCGTTGTTCTATCAAGACAAAACAACAAGGTTATAAAAGGGCTAGATAATATTGAAGATATTGAATTTTTAAACGTTACAAAAACCAACGACGAAAAATATTTAACAGGTAAAGGCGAAGTTCTTGTTATAACCAAAACCGCTTCAACCCTAAACAGAGCAAAAAATCTTATGTATGAAGATTTAGCTCAAATCTTTTTTGACGGAATGAAATACAGAAAAGATATTTTAAAATCTAATTAATTGATAAATATGATATAACATGTTAAAATAATTTGGTCAAGGTTAATGGAAGAAAAGGAGTTTATTAAGTATGGAAAAAAACGAAAATGGAAAAGATTTTTCTGAAGAAAAGGCTTCCGCAGAACTTGAAACAAAGTATTGTCCAAATTGCGGTTCAGAAATAGAGCAAGAATCTAACTCTTGCCCGAATTGTAAAGACAAACCGAAATTTTCACTGGCGTGGGTTAAGGATTTTGTTTTAAAATGGGGTAGATTTCTTATTGATATTGATACCTGTATTTTATTTTTTGGAATATGTTTAATTACATTACTTTTGGTTTTAGCATTTGTAATTAGTTATTTCCCTAACGATGTCGGGTATTTTGAATTAGTAAAATTAGCACCGGCACTTTTTATTATAATGATAATCGTTCCAATAATTCTGACATTAGTTGTTGTCATGTATAAATTCTTTGTATATTTAGCAATTTCTGTATGTGATTCTCTAAAAGCTATTGAAGTTAATACAAGAAAGGCGGGTAAATAATGAAATGTCCTAATTGTAATAATAAAGTAAAAATATCTGATAAATTTTGCAAATATTGCGCAAACCCGTTAAATGAATACAAAGCCGACAAATTTAAAAATATTATACGAATAACGGCTATTGTATTTTTTGCACTATTTTTATTTGAACTTGGCTACAACATGATATATGAAAAAGTACAACAAAGACCTTTTATAACCGATGTAAAAATAGGCGATACAGATGTTCATGTTGACATGAATATAAAAAATCAGGAAAGCAATGGCTTTCACTGGTTAAAACCTAAAGAAGTAACAGTATCACTACTTTTAAATGAAAAGATAGAAAATTGGCAGATTGAGGAATTAAAATCTGACTATGCAACAGCAAGTTTACAAGCCCTTAACAGACACAACTATTTAGATATTACATCTGAGCAAACCGAATTAAAACCCGGAGAAAAACTAAAATATGTATTTAATATTTCAGATTCTAATATCGTAAAATATGTTCGACTTAAAAAAGCGTTCAAACAAGCTAAAATCAGCTTAAGTTCATCTGAGTGCTTATCACCTGATACAAGTGTTCGCAAAAAGGCAAAAGAAGAATATTTGGCAAAAAAAGAACGTGAAAGAAAAGCCAGAGAACGCCAAGCTGCAATTGAAAGAGAACGTCAACAATATTTGAGACAATTACAACAATCTTATTATGACTACGATTACGGTTATAATTACGATTACTAGATAAATCTCACTAAAGCGGGAAATTTAATTTCCCGCTTTTTCACATTACACAACAGGTCAATGTTGAAATTTTATAATTTATCATTAGATAAATTATATGGCGTTTAATAATGTAAATTTTTATGAGATTTTAGGTGTAGAAACTGATGCAACAAGCGTTCAGATAAAATGCGCCTACAGAAAACTGGCAAGAAAATACCACCCGGATTTAAACAAAGAAAAAGATGCCATCGAGACATTTAAACAGATTACAAGCGCATACGAAACACTTTCAGATAATCAAAAACGTAAGAATTACGACATAATAAACGGTATATTTAAACAAGAAAAACCAACCCAAACCAGGGTTTCGACACCACCCCCGAAAGAAGCTCCAAAACCCGCCACTAAAAAAGAATCTAAAGAATTTGACCCGATAAAAGCATTCAAATTCTGGCAGGCTAAATTAAAAAAACAAAAACACGCAAAAGAACTTCATAAACCTCAAAAAGGCGAAAACATAACAACCGATATAAAAATTACCCCCGAGGAAGTCATAACAGGCAGCAAAAGAATAATAAATATTCTTACAACCCAAACCTGCCCGAACTGTTTTGGCAGAAAATTCATAAACGGGGGGAAATGCAGTACCTGCAACGGCACAGGCGAAATCTCCAGACGCAAAAGAATAACCGTAACAATCCCAAAAGGCATTAAAGACGGCGCAAAATTAAGACTGAAAGGCGAAGGCGCAAGCGGTAAAAACGGAGGCGCTAACGGAGATTTATATATAAATGTCAAAGTCGAAACAAAAACAAACTATCATTTTGACAAATTAAATATTTACTACAATGTGCCGATAACCCCGTTTGAAGCAGCTTTAGGCGAAGAAATAAAAATCCCGTCTTTTGACGGAACAATAAAATTAAAACTTCCGCCAAACACCTGTTCAGGACAAAAATTCCGTATCGCAAACCAAGGTATTAAGAAAAACGGCAAAATCGGCGACTTAATTATTACGGTAAGTATTGAATTTTCTCATGTTTTATCGGATGATGAAATTAAGCTCTACAAAGAACTTAAGAATTTATCAAAAGATGATATAAGAAAGAATTTTATCAATGAAAACTAAAATAAACGAGATATTTTCATCAATCCAAGGTGAAGGACCTGTTGTAGGATACAAGCAATTATTTATAAGATTTTGCGGATGTAATTTAAAGTGCAGTTATTGTGATACGGATTTCGCAGGCGGAAAGGAATTTACCCCGCAAGAACTCTATACAAAAATAACAACAGAATATAACCTTGCATCTTTCCACTCAATTTCTTTAACAGGCGGAGAGCCGCTATTGTCAGCAGAGTTTTTACAAGAATTTTTACCATTGATAAAAGAAAAAACAAAAATCTACCTTGAAACAAACGCAACTCTTGCCGATAAACTTCCACTTATAAAAGATTATATAGACATAATCTCTGCTGATATAAAATTAGCACTTAATCCAAAAATTCATCAGGAATTTTTTGAACAATGCCACGGCATTCAAACTTTTGCCAAAATAGTCTTTGATGAAAATATCTCGGATAAGAATATTGAAGATTGTATAAATCTTGGACGTCAATTTAATTTAGAACTCATACTTCAACCAAAAATGGACGGGTATAATATGACTGTATCATCTGAATTTTGCAACGAAATTTTAGATAAATTCATATCATTTTATCCAAATGTACGGTTAATTCCGCAGGTTCATAAATTTTTAGATGTCAGATAATTAATCTTCGTCAAGTAAAGATTTTACTATACGACCTTTTTTGTCTTTGATAGGTTCAGGATCTTTACCTGTTAATTCCTTTTGTTCTTTCAAATCTTTTTTATATTCATCTTTAATTTTCTTAAGTTCTTTATCGGCATCTTTTTCAGCTTTATCATTTTCTTTAGCCTCAGCTACAGCATCGTAACCTGGTTGTTCAAACTTTTCAATAAGAAGAGTTCCGTCATCATCATATAAGAACGGACTTTGAAAATCGCCGACTTCACCAAGCTCATCAAACTCAGGCAAATCATTATTTTCACTAATTTCGTCTTCTGCTTGTTCTTCAACATCTTCTTCGCCGTTAAGTTCTTCTAACAGGTCTTGAACTTCGGCTGCTTCAGCTTTATTTTTAAACGCGTCAGGAAGATTTTTAACAGTTTCATTTGCAAGTTTTTCATATTTAGCTTTTTTCTCAGGATCATCTATTTTCATCATAGCTTCAGAGTATGCTCCGGCTTTCAAAATTCCTGCCCTGATTTTTTTAGCATCTTTTTCTAATTCTTTTGCGGCTTTTGAAATATCGTTACAGATTTTATTAATTTCATCAGCAGATAAATCCTGCATTGATGAAAGTTCAAGTTTTTGAATTAAATATACATTTTGTGAGGTTATTCCAATTAGTTTTTCATATAATTCCCCGGTTAAACCGCTTAAAGCAGGGTTGACATCCAGAAGTTTAAACGCATCCATATGTTTTTGAGTCAGATTCAAGAAGTTTTTATCTTGCATTGTTTTAGACAATTTTGCCATTTTTTCCATAGCTTTTGCTTTTTTCTGAGCTTCCTTAACATCTTCTGGATTATTAATAGCATTCAACTTTGCCATAGCATCAACTGTACTAAGATTTTCAACATCCTTAGCACCATCTGCCTTATAAACATCCCACATATTAGCTTTGTTTGTACTAACAGGTGCTGTTGCAAACAGATTAGTACCTAAACGCTCACTTTGTGTAAATTTAACTCCATAAATCCCAAAAATCATATAATAATCCCCGTATTTCCCTTACTTATTTATAAAAAAATTTTTCAGGTAAAAATTTACAGATTATTAAGATTTTATTACAAAAGGATTATTTTATATTCTTTATTTCTTCATCAAGAAGCTTATTTACTTTGTCTAAATCCTCAGAAGCACCCGATAAATCCATTTTTTGCATTTTTATAACCGCACGAAGCGCATACGCTGTCGAATCATTAGGGTCTTTACTTATAACATAATTACATTCTTCTAAAGCAGCAGAAGTATTACCTAAATCAAACATACAGCTTCCTCTTGTAACATGATAAGATAAATCCTCGGGATTTAACGCAATAGCTTTATCAATATCAGCCAAAGCCTCCATATTTTTACCCTTACGATTCAATACTGTTGCTCTCCAGGAGTATAATTCAGCACTATCAGGATATTTTTTCAATGCCTCATTACATTTTGCAAGCCCTTCATCATACTTCTCGTCTACCGCAATTAAAGTCCCTATCTCAGTTGTAAGTTCAAGAAGTTCATAACTTTCTTCACAATATGCAAAATTCACACAACAAAATATAAAACTTAACGCTATACCAAATAATACTAAAAACTTCTTCATAATAAACTCCATTTATATAAAACATATATAGTATAACAAATTTTTCAATAAAACTCAACCGATAAAACGACTTTAAAAATACATAATTTTATAGTAAAATATTCATAAACAGACAGTTAGGAAGGTTAATTATGGCAATAAGAAAAGTATTACACTACGGAGAACCGTCTTTAAGACAACCGTCAAAAGAGGTTCATAAAGTTTCAAAAAAAATAACTGATTTAGTAAGAGATTTACTTGATACAATGTACGCACAAAACGGAGTCGGGCTTGCAGCACCTCAAATTGGCGAAAACGTAAGAGTTTTTGTAATAGATGTAGCTACAGGCAATGAACCGCTAAACCCGATTGTGTTTATTAACCCGAAAATCATCAAAAAAAGCGGAGCCATTAAAAGTAACGAAGGTTGCTTAAGTTTCCCCGAAGCTTATACGGACGTAAAAAGATACAAAAATGTTATGGTAAAAGCAATCAACGAACACGGAAAACCGTTTGTTATGGAAGCAAAAGACGGAACATTATTAGCCCGTGCAATTCAGCATGAAAACGACCACCTTGACGGAATTTTATTCATTGATCACTGCATAAACAGATTTGATGCCGATGCTGCTCTAAAAAAATACAACCTTCCGCCAATTGACCCTGACAGACTTATAGATGAAAAAAATTTAGAGGAAGAATTAGCAAAGAATGATTAAAACAATATTTTTCGGAACACCCGATATCGGACTAAAATCACTGGAATACTTATATAATTCTGAAAAAATAGAAGTCTGTGCCGTTGTAACCCAGCCTGACAAACCCGCAGGACGAGGTCATAAATTGCAAGCTTCTCCGATAAAAAAGTTTGCATTAGAACATAATATTCCCGTATTCCAACCAAAATCCATAAGAAAAGAACCTGAAATTCAGGAAGAATTGAAAAAATTTGAGCCTGACTTTTTTGTAACTTTTGCATTCGGACAAATTTTATCTCAAGAAGTTCTTGATATTCCAAAATATGAAACAATCAATCTTCATGCATCATTACTGCCAAAGTATAGAGGCGCAAACCCTATTCAGCGAGCTATTATTAATGGAGATAAGGAAACAGGAATTTGTACAATGATAACAGAACTTGGATTAGATTGCGGCGATATCTGCCAAAAACTTGTTATTCCGATATCAGATACAATGAACTGCGAAGAACTATGGAAAGAAATAGCTCAAAAATCCCCGCAAATGATTGAAGATACTCTCATCGGGCTGAAAAATAAAACTTTAATCCCCGTAAAACAGTGTGAAGACGGACTTTGTATGGCAAGCAAGCTTACAAAAGAAGAGTGCCAAATCGATTGGTCAAAAACAAACACACAAATTCATAACCTTGTAAGAGGGGTTTGCAGGTGTCCAAGCGCCTATTTTTATCATAACAACAAACTGATTAAAGTTATTGAAACAAAACCAATTGAAGGCAAACTTCCATTAGGCGAAATAACAGCAACATCAAAAGAAGGAATAGATATAGGCTGTGGTGAAGGTATTTTAAGAGTATTAAAAGTAAAACCTGAAGGCAAAGGTGAAATGAGCGCAAGAGATTGGTACAACGGCGTTCGAGGATAGGGGTAAATATAAGAATGATAACAAAAGGTATCAGAGGTGCGATAACAGTTGAAGCAAACTCAGAAGAGGTTTTAAAATCTGCAACACTTGAACTTCTTTCTAAAATGATTGAAGAAAACAATATTAAAACCGAAAATATTTCTCACGCGATATTTACCGTAACAAAAGACTTAAACACAGCGTTTCCCGCAAAGTTTGCACGTTTGGAACTTGGCTGGGATAATGTTGCAATGATGTGTTTTCACGAGCTTGATGTACCTAATTCACTAAAAATGTGCCTTAGAGTCTTAATCGTTGTCAACTGTGATAAAAATTTCCAACCAAAATTTGTTTATTTAAAAGGCGCTGAAAATTTAAGAGGATAAAGGGATAAATATAAGGGTCCCCGTACAATTTGTCAAATATTGCGTCATTCTGAGGGCTTTAGCCCGAAAACAACGCAAAGTTGTCATAATGCATTGTTGGGGTAGAAACCCCAACCTACCCTGAGCCGCTTAGCTTCCCATCTGCTTAGCTGCTATTTACCTCTCAGAATTGTATTTATTCTAACCAAGTTTTGTCAGTTCTGAAATTGTCGGATCTAATAATCTTCTGCCGACATTTTCAAACGAAATTGAGCAAAGAGTCTTATTTCCGTATTTAATAATTTTTTCAATAACACCTCTGCCGTATCTCGGGTGGGTTACGCTGTCACCTTGAGAAAATTCACCGACTGACTCCACAGAACCTTCATCTTCTGCCGGATAAACAGGCACGACAGGCGATTGTTCATTAACATATGGTGATTCTTCGTATTCCCCGAAATCCTCTTCAACTATCGGCTGAGTTTCTTCAATAAAATTCAAATCTTCATCAGTTAGAGAAACATCTTCTTCAATCCCTAACTCATCATCTTCTACAAGCAACTCATCAACACCCTCTTCGCTGATTTCAGGCTCGGATGTAAACTCCTCAAAATCCTGTTCTGAATCTATTTCAGGCTCAGAAGAAGTTTCTTCTTCAGGTTCTTCCATAATATTTGTTATAGGTTCAATAATTTCAGGCTTTTGAGCAGCAACAGGTTCTTCAACAACAATCGGTTCAGGCTCCTCTACCGTAATTTCAGGTTCTGCAACAACAGGGGCTGAAATGACCTGTACAGGTTCTTGTTCTTCAATTTGTTCAGGTTCTTCCTCATCTACAAAAGTTTGAGTACCAAAGTCATCTGTTCTTACAAGCCTGCCCTCTTCTGCTTGAGGTACAAACTGAACCTTCTCGCCTAGAACATCATCTTTTGTTAAATCAACGTCCAAATCCGCCATATCAATAATAAACGGAATACCTTGCGTCAGTTTACCTTCAACTATACATTCATCAGGATTAAGTTTTGATAAAAATGTATTATAAGAACTGAAATCATTATTTATTGATAACGGTGCAAAAAGCATCATATTCTGTGCATGACCTTTTAATTCAGAAGCATATTTATAACTGCTGCTTGCTAAAATTGTTGTAAATACATGATTATGATTTATAAATTTATTTAAAAGTTTTTTATCAGAATTACCGTCAGTTAACGGAACAAAGAAATAAACATATTTATCAAATGATTCTAAAATTGTATGAACATATGATAAAACTTCTTTTTGCAATACTTCATTGATATCTTTTAAATCAATAATTATACAATTCTTAGCATCAAGCTTTTCTCTTATTGCTTCAATTTCTTCTTTCGTATCGGCAAAAATACCGGCATCACGATATTTTAAAAGCTTATTTTTTAATAATGCAAGCTCAGGCATTTGAGTAGCCTTATACTGAGAAGCAACAACATCCACAAACTTTTCTATAGGCAAAAACTGACCGTCAAGAGTTTTTATATATTGTTGAACTTCATAAAAAATATCCTGAATAATAGCTTTTGTTGAATGGTCAACTTCTTCTAAATCATATTCAAAAATATAATCCATCATTTGAGCATTTAACGGTAACTTAAAATCTTTTGAAATTTCAATCTTCGGGTAATCCTCAAAAAGATTGCAAGTATCTGCGATAACACATTTTTCTTTCATTCTGAATAATTGTCTTACACAGTTTGAAATAAAAGTTGTTTTATTAGAATCTTTTTCCACAAAAACCGTAAAATTACGTTCAAAAACAGACACATCAAGATTTAACATTTCATCCTGCTGAGAAAGATTTCCCATTTGAACGGCGGTTTCAACAGGCAAAAGATTTAATAATTCAGACGATGGCAAGAATGACACTTGAGAATTAACATCAGGAATTGAACCGTCATAATTATCAACAACCCCGTCAGGTGTAAATGTGAATAACAACCTTGCAATAGCATAACTGTTTACACTATCGGATTTTAAGTTTACAAACTGTGCAACATAGGATTTAACGTCTGTTGTAAGAACAATAAATCTGCCAAGAACAGGAACTTCCGATTCGGTATAAGCCAGCTTCACAAGGTTATTCTTAATCTCAAGTATTTTCATCTTTACCCTCTCTAATTTTATGAAAATTGTACCATGAAAAATAAAGAAATATGACAGTTTATTAAGTTAGTTAACAGCCATGCAGGTAATTGTAAATCTCAACTGTTGCAGGACAAATTTTCAAATCCCTGTCAACCAAACTTTTTATTGTTTGACGATAGCATTGAAGCATCGCAGAATTTAGCCCATTTTCACCTTCAAGACATGCTTTTATCGGTTCACAATGACATTTTTCACGGGTTCTGGGTTCTATTTTATCAGCAAGAAATATAATTTTTTCAAAATCACTCATATTAAGTTTACCTAAAGTATGCCACCTGATTGCCGATAATATTTCTTCATCCTCTGCTCCAAACTCTGTTTTTGCAATATACGCACTTACAGGAGCATGAAGAGTTTTCGGGTTAGATTTTTCAGCCTCTTCTATTGTCAAATTTTCATCTATTATTGACATTAATTTCTCATTTGAAAAACACTTAGCACAATCATGCAGCAAACCTGCAACATACGCTTTTTCAGGGTCGACACCAAACCTTAATGCTAAGTCTTTTGCACACTCTGCGGTGCCCAGTGAATGCTCATAACGTTCCTCATTTAAGTTATTTTTAAGCCACTTGAGTAAATCTTCCCTGCTAATCTTTATATAATCCATTATTTTTTATATATTCCTCTACTTTTTTACTTACGTATAAACTTATATCTTCATCGTTTTTAATTTTTCGTCTTAATTCGGTTGATGAAATATCTTTAAACGGCAACGGTTGAATTTCAAACTCAACGCCAAGGTCTTTTAAATAATCATAACGTGAAGGGATAAAATTGTCCTCCCTTACAAAAACGATAAATTTGACCAAATCTTTCAACTTATCAAACTCGTACCATGATTCAATTTTTTCAAACGCATCAGTTCCGATTATAAATAAAATTCGCTCATCAATTTGATAATTTTTTCTGAGTTCGCAAATCGTAAGATATGTATAAGATTTCCCTTCTCGCCTGTATTCAATATCAGAAACCGTATAACCTTTCTTATCTTCAAGTGCAAGTTTAACCATATTGTAACGGTATTTTGCGTAATTTGGATTACAATTTTTATGCGGAGGATTAGCGGCAGGAATAAAAATCAATTTATCGGGATGATAAGTATTCAAAACCCACTCACCTAGCCTTAAATGAGCATTATGTATAGGATTAAATGTTCCCTGAAATACGCATAACTTCATCAATTAATCTCCATACAATCCACAACTTAAATAATGATCACCACAATCAGGAATAACTGTTACAATATGTTTCTTCTTATTTTCAGGACGTTTTGCAAGTTCAATAGCAGCCCAAACATTTGCTCCGCCTGAAATTCCGGACAAAATCCCCTCGTTTTTAGGCAACAATTTTGTCATTTCAATTGCATCTTCGTTTTTGACCGGAATTATCTCATCAATAAGTGACGGGTCATAATTCCCCGGAACGAAATTAGCACCGATTCCCTGAATTTTATGAGTTCCCGCGTCTTTTCCCACTAACACCTGAGAGGTATAAGGTTCTACAGCAACTGCTTTTATATCAGGATTTTTTAACTTTAATTTCTTCGCAATCCCGCAAACAGTTCCGCCTGTTCCAACACCTGCGACAAAAATATCAACTTTTCCTTCAGTATCTTTCCAAATTTCTTCTGATGTAGTTAAGACATGAGCCTTCGGATTTGACGGATTATCAAATTGTGAAGGAATAAATGAGTTTTGATACTTTTTACTAAGCTCTATTGCTTTATTAACAGCACCGTTCATGCCTTCTGTTGCAGGAGTTAAAACAAGTTCGGCGCCATATGCCAATAATAACATTCTTCGCTCCGCACTCATTGATTCAGGCATTGTAAGTATCAATCTATAACCGCGAATAGCACAAACCATTGCTAAACCTATCCCTGTATTACCGCTTGTCGGCTCTATTATTACAGAATCAGGTTTTATTCTGCCGTCATTTTCCGCATCAATTATCATTTGCAAAGCTGCACGGTCTTTTATTGAATTTGCAGGGTTAAAATATTCCAATTTTAAATAAACTTCGGCAAACCCGGTGTTCAGTTTATTTAATTTTACCATAGGCGTATTTCCGACTAATTGTGTCATATTATCTGCAATATTCATAATAAAACCCTCATAAAAATTTTTTACAAAACAATTATACACCATAAAAATTGTTGAGGTCATCCTCAAAGTATGATATAATAAAAAAGAGGATAATTAAGGAAGATTTATATGATAAAAAAGAATAAAATGGGTTTTACATTGGCTGAGATCTTACTAACAATGACAATTGTCGGTGTCGTTGCAGCTATGACAATCCCGACACTTCATTATAACAGAGTTAAAAAAGAATACACCGCAAAACTTAAAAACTTCTACAGCAAAATGAATAATGCAATACTTGATATGGAAATGGATAAAGGTTCTTTCAGATACATGGTAAAACCGACTAACGGTACAGGTTATAATTGGTATATGGAAAATGTTGACCCTTATATGGGACACCAGTTTATAAGAAACCAGCAAATTTATTATAAAGACGGCTCTAAACTAATGACATTTTATACAGGAGGGTGTTTGGATGTTGTCTACGATATAAACGGAGATAGGGGTCCTAATAGAGAAGGATATGATAGACAAAGATTTTTATTTTGTTTTGATGATACAAGTAGGATAAGCAACTTTGGAAACAGTCAAATATTTTTCGGAACATACGGTTCAGGACAAAATGCAGTCGGAACGACAAGAGCTCAAATGATTACAAAATGTCAATCCGAGCCGCCTTGGTGTACAAAACTTTTACAAAACGACCAATGGGAATTTAAAGACGATTATCCGTTCAAATTCTAGGGAAAATGTCAGGCAAAAAACAACTCAAATTAAGTTCAGGGCGACAACATTTTTCTGTCACTCCGTGCTGGACACGGAGTCTATCAATGTTGGTTCTTCCCGCAAGGGTGGGGATTCACTTTATTTCTTCAACGTTGACACCCCCATCGGCACTTCGCGCCACTTACCCTCATCAAGGGGGAAGATTAATATTAACGGTAACGAACTTATCGTCTTATAGACTCATAGACTCATAGACTCATAGACTTATAGACTTAAAATTAATACTTAAATCCGTCAGCTTTCATTCTGGCAATAACTTCCTGCAATTTTTCATCAGAACAAACAAAAGATATTCTAAAATAACCTTGACCGCATGCCCCGAATGCATCCCCTGGAACCACGACAACACCTGATTTTTCCAACAAGTCTTTGCAGAATTTAAATGACGAATCATATTTTCTTGGAATAGGCATCCAAAGATAAAATGTTGTCTTTGGTAAAGCTGATTCATCAATCGGCCAGCCAAGCTCTTTTAGCCCTTTTACCATAATACTTTGTTTACGGCGGTATGCTGCATTACCCTGCGCAATATAGTCTTCCCCTTCAGGGCTTACCATAACGTAAGCGCAAGCCTTCTGTAACGCTTTAAATATACCGTTATCAATAGTTGATTTGGCTTTAGCAAAACGTGATATAACATCAGAATTTCCGCAAATCCAACCTAAACGCCAACCTGTTATAGCATATGGTTTTGACAAACTGAAAAGTTCAACCGTTACGTCTTTTGCACCTTTTAATTCCAACGCACTAAATGGTTTTTCTCCTTCGTCAAAATACAAATCACAATAAGCCGCATCCGCAATCAATAAAATATCACGTTTGTTACAAAAATCTATAACACTTTGAACATATTCTCTTGTAGCGCATACTCCTAGCGGGTTATTCGGATAGTTTATCACAACAGCCTTAACCTTCGAACTGTCGTACCCGTCAGCTTCTAATTTTTCAATTACACTATCTAAATCAGGCTGATAATTATTTTCCTTAGTTAACGGAATCGGATAAGCCTTTCCGCCTGAACATTGAACCATTTGCCCATACGAAGCATACCCCGGGTCAGGTACAAGTATAATATCTTTTTCAAACTCCTCATGTTTTGGAGTTGTTATAAATCTGATTAAATTAGCAAGCCCGTCTTTTGAACCCAAAAGTGAAAAAACCTCTTTATCAGCATCTAATTCAACCCCGAAACGGTCTTTCATCCTCTGAGCAACAGCCTGTCTGAAATACGGTTCACCTCTTGTCACAGAATAGGTATGAATATTATCCTCGGTTAAAAATTCCTTTAACTTTTCAATCAGAACCTCGGGCGGATTAGCAGTCGGTGCTCCCATTGAAAGAGATATCGGTGCTCTGTTTTTCTTTGTTAAACTTTCTGATAATTGTGCGGTCTTTTCTTTTAATTTAACCATTATATATGTATCTAAAGCCATTACATCTTCATTAAATAAATTTTCCATTTTCATCATATTTATACTTCCTCATTTATATTTCACTTATGCCTGCATCTGCATCGGACCGTCAAGTGATGCTGTTACAAACTGTTTTGTATAAGGGTTTTCCTGTTTCAGTAACTCTGTCGGGGTTCCTTCAAAAACAATTTTTCCGTCATACAGCATTATGACACGGTCCGCCGTTCTTGTAATTGTTGACATCTGGTGAGTTACAACAATTGACGCAGCATTAATTTCACGTTTTAAACTTACTATATAATCCTCAATCAAAGTAGATGACATAGGATCTAAACCTGCTGTCGGTTCATCATAAAGAATCGAATTAGGCTTTGTGACAATTGCGCGGGCAAAACTTACCCTTTTTTGCATACCGCCTGACAGTTCTGACGGAAACTTATTTTCAATCCCCCGCAACCCAACAAGTTCTAACTTTTGAGATACAATATTTTTTATCTCGCTTTCGGTGAACTTTTTCCTTAAATCTTTTCTTTCTCTTAGTGCAAATGCAATATTATCAGCAACAGTTAATGAATCAAACAAAGCAGAGTATTGAAAAACCATTGCAATATCACCTTCTGATGTTATAACCTCACCACTGTCAAACGGAATAAGCCCACAAATAAGTTTTAAAACAGTACTTTTTCCTGAACCTGAAAACCCGACAATTGCCAGTACTTCACCATCATCAACCTTAAATGATATATCATTTATGACAACTCTGTCATCAAATTTTTTTATTAAATTTCTAACTTCTATACTCATAACTAAACCTTCTTACAAATTAAAAGAAAAATAATACCGCAAAAACCATATCCCATACAACAATTGCAATAAATGACCAAACAACAGCTTTAGTTGTCGCAATACCAACGCCCTTAGCTCCGCCTGATGCAAAATATCCGCAAGTGCAGCTTATTAAAGATATTGTAGCTCCAAATACAGCAGCCTTTAAAAGACATACCGTCAAATCTTTCATATAAAGCCCAAGCCATGCCGAATCAAAATAAGCCCTATATGTTAATCCTGCAAACGTATCTGAGGTCACAGCACCTAAAAGAACACCGACAACAGAGGCTACAATCACTACAAACGGCATCATTATTACACCTGATAAAACTCTCGGCACAAACAAATACCTTATAGGGTCAACCCCTAAAACTTCAATAGCATCAACCTGTTCTGTTACCCGCATTGTTGCAAGTTCAGAAGCTAACGAAGAACCAATCATTGACGTTATTGCAAATCCCGACATAATTGCACCGACTTCTCTTACAATAAGAATTGTCATCAATAGTCCGACAAAATTACCTCCGCCCTGTTTTACCATTTCATGCGCAACCTGCGAAGCTACAATAATAGAAGTCATCCCGACAATTGATAATGTAATCGGTAAAGAACTTACACCAAATCTGTCACACTGGGTAAGTAATTCTTTCCCTGATATTTCAAATTTTAAAATGCACTTTAAAACATGAAAACCAATCTGTGCAATTTTACCCAAAGTATCCAAAAAATCGGCAAAAACAAGTAAAAAATGTGAAAACACCTTATACGTTGCCGATTGTTTTAAATATTTTTGCAAAGTTATCATACAAGGATTATACAAAAAAGAACAAGCAGTGTAAAGTTATATATATTATTGACCCTTACCTTTTATTTTTATATACGATTGCATTTTAAGTTCCTTTTCATAACTGCCCAACTTATATGCAAGCACCATTCTGTTTCTCGAACAGGTATTCTCCAGCATCCTTACAACATATAAACGAACTGTATAATAACTTAAATGCAGGAGTCTTCCAATTTCAGCATTACCATATCCGCGACATAACAATGGCGCAATTTCTCCTGCTCTTAAAGGCAAGTCTTCAATATACATCTTTTTCATATTATTACTTTCTTACAACAAGCCTGGTTATTTTTAATAAGCATATCTTAACACCGAGGAAAAAGATATGCAACAGATACCCTCAAGAAAGCTTTCTGATAAGTTCCTGAGCTTCCTCACATTCTGCAAACAAATCTACTGTCTTTTCCGCATATTCTAAAGCTTTATCAGTATCCCCGAGTTTATCAAAACACTTCGCAATATTTAGTAATATATTCACATTCATTGGTGTTTTTTCATGCATATTTAAAAATATTGCCTTAGCTTGTTCGTAATTACCCAGTTCGTAATAACATAATCCGAGTAAATTCTGAACATCAGGTATTTTTTCTATTTCATATGCCTTAATTAAATATCTCTTAGCATTTTCATAATCACCCGCAAGATGATAAATTCTTCCTGCAATAAACAACAAAAATGCAGACCCTGAAGCTTTATCTATAACTTTTGTAATCTGTTCTTTTGCTATATCTATTTGATGAAGATGTGTTTTATTTAAAGCTGAAAAAGCTAATGCACTAGCATGTTCCGGCTCAATATCAAGAGCTTTTTGATAATATTCATCTGCTTGTTTAAAATCAGATATAGAATGCAGGTAATTTGCATATTCAACAATTATAGAAACGTTTTCAGGTTCAAGCTCATAGGCTTTTTCAAATTCCTCTTTAGCATAATCAAAAAGTCTTTTATTCAGATAAATTACGCCTAAATCTTTATGAGCTCTTGCAAAAGTCGGATTAAGCCCGCAAACTTTTTTCAAAATTTGTTCAGCTCTATCTATATCACCTGTTTTCACACACAATTGAGCTAATTCATAATAAAGTTCAAAAGATACGGAACCCTGTTTAATTATTTTTTCATAAATTTCTTTAGCGTTTGAATACTGACCGATATCAATGTAAACTCCTGCTAATTTCTTTAATATATTTGTCGCTTTCGGGTTTAAGACAACAAGCTGTTTTAATAAATATATTGCGATTTCATACTCACCAACAACCTGATAACAACAGGCAAGATTATATTTATAATTAGGTTTCTGTGGATAAACAGAAGCAAGATACTTATAATGTTCAATAGCTTCCTTAAACATTCCCGCTTTGACTTCCGATAGTGCCCAAGCAACAATATAACTGTCTTCTTCGGGTTCATACTTGTTAGCCTTTGCAAAATATTCACAAGCTTCTTTGTGTTTATTTTGCAATTGTAAAATTGATGCAATATTAAAATAAGTTAATGAATCGGTATCATCCAAACTTAAAGCCTTTTCATAAGCTAAACGTGCCTTTTCAAGATTGCCGACAGTCAAATAAGATGTACCTAAATTGTTATAAAGTTGAAGATTATCTGGTTCAATTGAAATAGCTTTTTCTATATATTCAATACTTTCTTCAAACTTTTTGCCTGCCATACACGCGGTACCCAAAATGTAATATATTGAATAATCATCTCCACCTGCAATTTCAAGCGCTTTTTTAGCAAATTCAATTGCATTATCATAATCTTCCATTTTTATATAAGCAATAGAAAGGCTTGTGTAAGCATCTAAATACTCGGGTCTTAATTCAATAACCTTTAAATAAGCATGTTTTGCCGAAATTAAATCACCCAAATTATCATAACAACAGCCAAGATAAAACCAGCTTAAAGCGTCGTCTTGAGAGTATTTAATAACATCTTCCAAAATATTTCTTGCATTATCGTATTGTTCAAGATTAACATAACAAAGTGCAAGCAGTTTCTGAGCTTCGATATCATTTGAATCCTTCTGTATAATCTCTTCTATAACCGCTTTTGCTGATTCATACTGCTCAGAATTTATTAATTCATATATTTTATCAATTTCTTTATCGTTCATAACAAATTCATTATACCACAGGGCAAAAATTTTAGGTATTTTTCTTTATTCTATATTTTAAACCAAACTTAACAAGCTTATTTATTACACTTTGAGGTAAATAAGACATCAGTTGCGCAAGCTTAGCATCACGTCCTAATGTGTATGAAACTTTCGGAGTTTTCATAAGCGCAACTTTTTTAATAAACGAGGCGGCATCTTCTACTTTTAAGCCTTTATTAGTATTTTTTAGGGCATTATTTTTCAAAAATTCCAACTCACATCTGTATTCATCACAATTTTCAAGTGAATTAAGATTAGCATCAACAGACTTTTTCCAAATCGGAGTAGAAATTACACCTGCCTTAATCGAAATAACTTCAATATTTCTGTGATTTTCAAGAGCAAAAGCGTTAAAAAATATGTCCAAAGCTCTTTTTGAAGCGCAATAAGGACTTATAAACGGAAAATGTCCAAAACTTGCCATAGAACTTATATTTATAATCCTGCCGTTATCTAAGGCGGGAAGTAAATTTTGTACAAATTCAAGATGAGAAAAAGTATTAACTTCAAACTGACGTCTTAAACTATCGGTATCCAAAACTTCAACAGGACCAGCAACAACAGCTCCCGCCGCGTTTATAATAACTTCAACCTTATCGGTTTTTGACTTAATTAACTCTGCCGCATTAGAAATTGATTCCCGATTCAGCATATCAATATAAAAATATTCAACATTTTCTCTTGGTTCAATCAAGTTTTTGTTTCTGTATCCTGCAAAAATTTTCCAATCACCCATTAAGGAAAACTGTTTAACTAGTTCTTTACCAAGTCCTGATGTTGAGCCTGTAATAATAATTGTTTTCATAAAATTCCTTCACTTCGCCCTGCAAAAATACAATAGGAGCAGTCCCTGCGGAACTGATATATCAACTATATATTTACACCTGTCCAGTCCGGCAAATTATTCTTCGCCTCGCATGAAACGGCACCGTTCACATTTGCAACGAAAACTCAACGTTTCCGTTGACGCATGTTCGCCTTTCGCTACGCTCATGCCTCTGCTCGGCCCGCTACATACCCATGTATGATGCGAACAGCGGTAAGTACAACGCAGCAGCCAGGATAAGTACGATTGTACCGATTACAACAAGCATTATCGGCTCAATCATCTTTGTCATAATATCAATAATCGTATCTAACTGCTTATCAATATAGCTTGTTGCCTGACCTAACATATCACCCAAACGACCTGATTGTTCACCTGTCGCAATCATAAACAGAATCATTTTAGGCATTGTTCTTGTTGCTCTTAAAGCAGCTGATAAGTGCTGACCTTGTTGAACCCTTACGGTTGCTTCTTCAACCCTTGTTTCTAATGTATGGTTAGTCAAAGTCATATTAGACAGATATAAACATTCCAAAATCGGAACACCTGCGTCATATGCTACCTGCATAACCGCAATAAAGTTTGCAAAGTTTGAATATTGAATCAAATCCTGCAATACAGGAATCTTCAAAACTATTTCATCAATTTTCCACTTACTCGGTTTCCAACGGAACAGGAAGTTAATAAAAAACGTAACAGCCGCAAAACCTAACGGAATTGTATACCATTGTTTCTTCAAGAACAAGCCCATATTCATTAAAACTCTTGTAATCCACGGTAGTTGCATACCCATTGAATCGAACATTTCTTTAAATACAGGGAATACAAATACCAACATGACAATAATGATAAATACAGCAAGTAAAATAACGAATACCGGATACATCAAGGTTCCGATAACTTTACTTCTGATAGCATCTTGTTTGTTTAAAAGTTCCAACAAACGGTCAAGAGTTTTTTCCAATTCACCGGCATCTTCACCTGCTCTAACCAAGCCGATATAAACCTGTCCGAATTGTTCAGGGTATTTAGCAATGGTACCTGCAAAGGTTCCGCCGTTCATGATTTGACGTCTTAACTCGGTTGCACACTGTCTGATTTTTAACTTCGCAGCATCGTTTTCAATAAACAGCAAAGATTCAATAATCGGAATACCGGCAGCAGCAAGGATTTGAAGAGTAGAAGTAAAATCAATCTGCTCTTTTAAGCCAAGTTTTGGCATTTTGCCTGCCGTTGTTTTTTTAACTTCTTTTTTTGTAGACTGTTCTTCGGCAAGATTTGTAGGGGTAAATCCTAACTCACGAACCGCCGCACGTGCTGCACGCAAATCATCTGCTTCGACCTTACCTTTTACTACTTTGTTTGTATTATCTATCGCTGTATAATTAAAAATAGCCATAATTCCACCTATTATTCACCTGCCATACCCAAGACTCTGACAAATTCTTCAATTGTAGTCCAGCCTTTTAAGATATGACCATAACATGATCTGTTTAATGTTGTCATTCC
>CAMDYM010000028.1 GCA_945910425.1 uncultured Candidatus Melainabacteria bacterium
GGAACATTAACCTCAAGCTCATCTTTCACTTTATTCCATAAAACATTAACTTCCGAAATATCCATAAAAAGATTTTACAATAAAAAATATTTCGGTAAAAGAAAAGATAAAGTTTTGTAATTTAAACTTAACCTTTTATCGGACCACCGGGGGTGCCCCAGCCAAAGAAGTTCTTTAATACGGTGTAAGCCGCATAAATTCCAAGTCCGCCTGCAAAGCCTTTTGCAACTTTACCTTTAGTAAATAACGCTCCGATACCTAAACCTAAAGGTACAACATGCTCAACAAGCATTGAAGTGAACCCTTTAACATATCCGATACCGAGGTTGATAAATCTTCTCCAACCTTGATCTAATTGCATTTGAACTGCTTTATTTTTAATTCCTGATTCAAATT
The DNA here is from genome assembly GCA_945910425.1 of uncultured Candidatus Melainabacteria bacterium. Lineage (GTDB taxonomy): Bacteria > Cyanobacteriota > Vampirovibrionia > Gastranaerophilales > Gastranaerophilaceae > Zag111. The sequence continues at coordinate 397 of CAMDYM010000028.1, forward strand.
TACTCATATTTGTTGAATACATTGCGTTGTTAACATAATATGAAGTTGCGGCAGCATCTTTTTCGCTGGCATAATAATCTGCTTGAACTTTGCCGATATGGTTAGCGTCATACGCAACAATTCCAAGTCCAGCCGCTCCTGAGGCTTTTGCTAAGAGTTGTCCGGGAGTTCCTTTAAATATTTTTCCTATGCTGCTTAAAATTTTCATTTACTACACCTATTTCATATCATATAACGGGTTTTTTGCCGGTTTTTTCTTTGTTTCGTCAACTTCAAATTCTTTTTCTGCGGTTTGAGCTGACATTTTTAACAAGATATTTGTTGCATCTATTGCATCCTGTCCGAAACCTTTATCGGATGATTGCATTTTCTTCAATACGTTTACTGTGTAATCATCACCCGTTACCATTCGAGAATCAAGTGCTGTTAATGCCAAAAATCTTACATCATCGGACGGGTCTTGAAGCATTTTGTTGATTAACGCGTTTAGTGCTTTGTCATCTTTTCTTGAATCATCTTCTTGAAGTCTTGCAAATACTTCTTTTGCTGCTGATAATCTTATTGCTTTATCCTGACTGTTCAAATAGTTTTCAAGATTTTTTATGTAATCATCAGTTAATACAACTATTTTACGTTTTTCGGTTTTCTTTTTTTCTTGAGTTTCTTCAGCTTTTGGGGTCTCAGGCTGTGAAGGCTGAGTTACAACAGTTGGAGCTTGTTCAACAGGCTGCTGTACTTGCGGCTGAGGAATTTGCTGAGTCGGTGTTTGAGTTTGTGGATATGGACACGGACAAGGATATTGAACAGGAGTTGCCGGAATGTATGGCGGGTAATAACTTCCTCCGCTCGGATTTACTGTCGGGCTGTAAATTTGAATATTTACTCCTGAAGAAGCCGGAGCTTGCGGCATTGGTGCCTGTTGAGGTATCGGAACTCCTTGAGGATAATAATATCCGTAAGGATAAGCGCTCTGTGGAGCTGTTTGATATTGTTCCTGTTGTACAGTGTCTCCGTTAGCAGGTGCAGCTGCTCCGCAATTATAACTGCTGTTATACTGCGGCTGTGGAACTAACGGTGTTGTATTGTTGTTTTGACCCGAGATTTGCATAACATGTCCTAATTTTCTACCCTTATTTATATAAAGTCATTTTTTTTAGATTATTTGCTTTTTTGTAAAGTTATGTTAATATGAAAGTGTTATAACTAGGAGGGTAAAAAGATGAAAAATCAAGCTATGGGGGTAAATGAAACGGGTACAATCTCTAAAACCCAACAAGGGCTTCAAAAATCGGGGGGGGTAACTTTTACTGCTTAGCGCGGAGCGCTTTTACATTGGCAGAAGTATTAATTACCCTCGGGATAATCGGCGTAGTTGCAGCGATGACTATTCCGACTTTGATAACAAAAGTTCAGCATATTCAATATAGGGTTGCATATAGAAAAGCTTACAGTGTTATTAATCAGGCACTAAAGGCAATGGCGGATGACGGTGAAGTCGTGTATATTCCTCATGGCTGGGAGCCTGTTATTGCTGAAAATTTCAGAAAGCTTGGAACAAATTATATAAAAACCTCTCAAACATGTTTTCATGATAATACTGATAAATGTTGGGTTTGTGATACGGGTGAGGCTGGTTATCCTCTAACTTCAGGACCTGATTGGCTAGGGTGTAATAGGAACGGTTACGCCTTTATTGACATGAATGGTACTGTTTGGTATTTATATGCCAAAAACGAATGGCCTATTTTAATTGACGTTAACGGTAGTCGTGGTCCAAATCAGTTGGGACGAGATAGGTTTGTTTTTAGATTTGCAAACTCAATGGAGCTGAACAATTATTATGTTATTGACATAAACTCTGTAATCCCTTGGGATGATATAAAAGGGAAAACTCGTTGGTGTCCGCAGGGTAATTGTTTATATAAAACCTGGATACAGGGAAATAAATAAAACCGTAATATAATATAAAAAAGGATTAACCTTTTGGTTAATCCTTTGCGCATAATTCTAATTTATCCAGTTTAACTTTATAAAAGTCTACGTTGATATTTAAATTCATACCTATTTGAAGTAACAGTTTTATGAATTTCAAATCTTTTTCTTTCTTAGACTCTTCATAAGTTACCAATATATCTCCGATTCTGTGATAAATCTTGTTATAATAAATATTTTGAGATTCTGCGATATCTATTTGCAGTTCAAGTTTTTCTATAATACTAAACAATTCAACTATCGCGTCAGCCTGTTGGATTTCAAAGCTTTTTGTCAGACGGTTTAAGTTAGTATTGATTCTTTTTGCAAAGTGTTTGTTAGATGGTGTTTTATCTATTGTAATATTCATTTTCTTTGCTTCAAAGTTAATATCCATAATCTCTTGGATTACTGTTTTTTCAACAAATCCGTCACTGTGTGCTAAAAGGTCGTTGAATCTTTGGCTTAGGGCGTATTCTGCGGAAATTTTAAATTCGTTAGGTATTTCAAGTCCCAGATTTTGCATATGGTAAATTGAACCTTTACCTTGCGCGTACATATCCTTGTAGGTATCTGCGAATTTCTCAAGCTGATCTTTTAACAGAATTTGAAGAATTTTCTTTCTTTCTTCTATAAAGATGTCTTTTAATGTAAAATATTCTCTTCCAAAGGTTTCATCAAGCGCTCTTATTATTTCTGTTAACGGATTTAACATAAATGTTTTAATAAGATTTGTTTTGAGAATTTGAAATTCGTCATTATTTGAAAATTCTTTAATCGTACAGTGGAAATCTCCGCCTGTATACTGCATAAGTGCAAACATCAGGTTTGATTTTTGGAGTGTAACTTTTGATTGTATTTCAATGTTACCTATAATAAAGTTTGCGTTGCCTTTTGCAACTTTTTGGTAATCCTTACATTTTACGGTGTAACAATAAACATCTTCTTCATCTTCAAAATCTTGGTAAAGTGATGTTATTGCCCACAGGCAGGCTATTTGTTTGAGTGTTACAACAGAAGGTTTGACAAATCGTTCATAAATATCTTTGCCGTTACCAAATTCTGCAATATTACTTTTTGCTTCTGATAAAATGTTTAAGAAATTCTGTTCAAGATTTTCTGTGTAAAAACTTGATGCAAGCTGAATTGCGCGGGCTGCGTATTTCATAATTTGAACGGTTTCAATCCCTGAAATTTCAGAGAAAAACCAACCGCAGCTTGTGTACATAAGCATTGCCTGACGTTGAATTTCCAATAATTCCATACCTTTAACTTTTTCTTCTTCTGTTAAGTCTTGGTTAAAGTTAGCTTTCTGGAATTTTTTAATATTTGTGAAACTTCTGTCTAAAATAACATCAATGTAGTTATTACGAACCTCCCAAACATCTTTTGAAAAATATTTAGGACCTTCTGTTTCAAATACTTTTACAAGCTCATCTCTTAGGTAGTCAAGGGCGTTACGTAAAGGTTTTCTCCACTTTTGGTTCCAACCTGGGTGTCCGCCTGTTGAACATCCGCAATCTTCACACCAGCGTCCTACTCCGTGGAAACAGCTCCATGATGAAGCTTGTTTAATATCGGCTTCGTAATCGCTTTTGTATTTATCAAGATATTGCGCATAATTTGTAATTTTAAATCCTTCATCTTCAGCTTTGATTTTTAAAACATAAGATAATGCCATATCTCCAAATTTTGTATGGTGTCCGTAGCTTTCACCGTCAGTTGCGATGTTTATTAATTGAGGATAATCTCTGACTTCTGATACTCCTTCTTTTAGTCGTTTGATAAATTTATTACCGTCGGTTAAAAGTTCGTCAAAAGCTACAGAACGTGAAATCGCGCCGTCATAAAAGAATAAATCAATTTTTTTAGACGGGTCTGATTTTAAAGTGTATTCATAAGAGCGAGCAGGGTCAATGTTACCCCAGCTTACATCTTCCCAATTCTTATCGGAATTTTTCTTTATTTTTAATGCCTGATAAGGTGATAAAACCGTAAATTTTATGCCGTTATCGATTAAAACTTTTAAAGTTTCATCATCAACCCCTGTTTCGGCAAGCCAAATACCTTCAGGTTTTCTGCCAAATCTGTATTCAAAATCACGAATTCCCCATTTTACCTGGGTTTCTTTGTCTTTATAGTTTGCAAGTGGCATTATTATGTGGTTGTATACCTGAGCCATAGCATTACCGTGACCGTCGTGTTTTGAGATACTTTCAATATCTGCTTTAATTATTCTTTCATAAGTCAAAGGAGCATACTGCTCCATCCAGGATAAAAGTGTCGGTCCGAAGTTAAAGCTCATATATTCGTAATTGTTAACAATATCAAGAATCCTGTTTCTGTTATCAACTATTCTTGATACGGAATTAGGGTTATAGCACTCTTTGCAAATTCTTTCGTTCCAATCATGAAACGGCAACGCACTGTCTTGAAGTTCAATCGCCTCAAGCCATGGATTCTCTCTTGGAGGTTGGTAAAAGTGCCCGTGTATTGTTAAAAATTTATCATTAGTCGTTGACATAATCTTATTCATACCCCATTAATTTTATTTCTTATTCTCTTCTTTTTTTATTTTATTAACAACTTTAAAATCGTCAACATCAATCCAAGCATCACCTAAAGCTGTAGAGAAGACTTTTCCGCAAAATTCTACTTCATCGCCTGCATCAAGGTCAATGTTTTTTTCTGCAACTTCTTTTTTAAGAAATATTTTAAGTTCTGATAACGGGATGTTGTGATTTGTAATATCAGGTCTTTGAATCAGAAATGAAATATATTTTTCTGAAGATCTTTTTGCAGGCGGGTAATCAAGCCCTAAAGTTGAGAATTTATCAAATTTAGCCTTAATTTTAATGTTTCTGTTTAGATACCTGTAAGGATTAGATACAAGTTCAAGCGGGTTAATGCTTGTATACTGAGCTTGAGGCGCAGAAGGTCTTGATACACTTGTAGTTGTTACAGGTTGAGAGCATACGGTGTTTATGCTTACGCCTATTCCTGTTGATATTATTATAGCTAACATTATAGTCTGTAATTTTTTCATTTTTACCTCTTATTTAAACTGATTTACACTAAGATTTTAGCACATAATTTAAAATAAGGAAACTGTACAGATTAATTATTTTTAAGGAAAGGTTTAATTATTTCCTCTCGGTCGGAGAGGGTTGGGGCTGATAACAAAAACAGAACCCTTTAAGATAAAGAGTTCTGTTTTAAAAATATATGTTAAGAAACTACGCTTCAGCAGGAGCTTCTGCTTGTTCAGCCGCTGCAGCTTCAGCTGCTGCTTTTGCAGCTTCTTCTTCAGCTTGTTTTTTAGCTAATGCTTTTTTAGAAAGTTTTACAGTTTCTTTTTTAACATAGTTTAATGTACCGTCTTCGTTGCAGTTTTTGATTAAGTAAGCAACTGTTTCTGTAGGTTGTGCACCTTTTGAAATCCAGTCAAGAGCTGCTGCTTTATCTAATTTCATAACTTTAGTTTTAGGGTTATAGTGACCTAATTCCTGAATAGGTCTGCCTTCACGTTTAGTTGTTGAATTGATAACGATAATTCTGTATGTAGGGTTTTTCTTAGCGCCCAATCTTTTTAATCTGATTTTTAACATTTGTTTTTCCTTCTTTTTTCTTGTGTCTTATCGGTAAATCAACCGCCGCTTGTTGGGTTTACCTTAATCAGGGTTAGAGGAATCACCTGACTATGCTTTGATTGAACCATAAAAATAATATTTTTGCAAGTATTTGTTAATATTATGAAATTTTGGCTCAGATTTAGATGTAGTCTGTTTATATGAGTTGCTTTTATTCTTTTTTGATGTAAAATCTAACAAGATACATGTATAGTAAATATAAAGGATATTAAAATGGAAACAAAATTAACAAAGGGAAAAGACAATTTAGTTAGTGTTAGTATGGTTATTCCGGCAGCAGAAGCTTCAAACGCTTATTCAAGTGCCGTAAGTAAAATTTCACAATATATCAATGTTGACGGATTTAGAAAAGGTAAAGCTCCTCGCGCTGTTGTTGAAAGACACGTTGGTGTTGACAGGATTCAACAGGAAGCTTTGGAAATTTTGTTACCTAAATACTTAGGTCAGGCAATTTATGATAATAATCTTGATGTTATTACCCAGCCTGCTATTACCGATTATAAATTTGAATTAGGTAAAGATGTTGAAGTAACTTTTGATGTTGAAACAAGACCTGAAGTTTCTTTAGGAAATTACAAAGGTTTAGATGTAAAAGTTGAAGTTCCGTCTGCTGATGGTGAAGCTTTTGACAGAGCTTTAAACGGTTTCTTAACTCAACATTCTTCTATGGAATTAGTTTTAGACAGACCTTCAAATGAAACAGATACTGTTGTATTCGATTTTGACGGAACTTGTAACGGGGAAAAAATTCAGGGCGGTTCAGCTAAAGGTTATGCTCTTGACTTAGCTCATTCTAACTTTATCCCGGGCTTTGCTGAACAATTAGTTGGTCACAACATTAAAGACGAATTTGACATTCAAGTGACTTTCCCTGCTGAATACCACGATGAAAAACTTAAAGGTCAGCCTGCAACTTTTGCAATTAAAATCAATGAAATTAAACAAAGAGTGTTACCTGAATTGAATGATGAATTTGTTCAAAAAGTAACTGATTTCAAAACAGTTGATGAATTAAAAGCTGATATTCAATCATATATTGATAATCAAAGAGAAAATATCAAAAAAATCAATGCTGAAAATACAGTATTCAAATCAGTAAGTGATTCTACAACTGTTGAAATTCCTGAGAGCATGATTAATAGAGAAGTTGAATCATTGAAATCTGATTATCAACAAAGACTTTCATATCAAGGAATCGACTGGGATACATTTGTTAAATCTCAAGGCGAAGACTTTAACAAAAATATGATTGAAGATGCTAAATCAAGAATTAAAAACTCTTTAATTATTGATAAAATTTCAAAAGAAGCTGAAATAAAAGTTGAACAAGCTGATTTCCAAAATAAAATCGCTCAAATGTCAGGAGCATACGGTGTTTCTCCTCAGGAAATGCTTAAACAATTCGGTCAAAATCCTGACTTTCTGACAACTTTATCTCAACAAATCGTTAACGATAAAGTAAGAGAATATCTTGTTTCAAACAACAACATTGAATATGTTGAAGTGAAATCAGATAAAGAAGCAGTTGAAGCGTAGAAAATTGTAGTTATAATAAATAATAAGAAAGGGAATTAAATCATGAGTTTTGTACCTGTAGTAGTAGAACAATCAAGCAGAGGCGAAAGATCTTTTGATATCTTCTCAAGACTGTTAAGAGAAAGAATTATCTTTTTGGGAACAGCTATTGATGATATGGTAGCTAACTTGGTTGTTGCACAGTTGTTATTATTAGACAGCGAAAATCCTGAAAAAGATATTATGTTATATATCAATAGCCCGGGTGGAAGTGTTACTGCAGGGTTTGCAATTTATGATACAATGCAGCATATTAGAGCAGATGTTTCAACAATTTGTTTGGGACAAGCTGCTTCGATGGGTGCATTCCTTTTATCATCAGGTACTAAAGGTAAGAGAATGGCTTTACCTCATTCAAGAGTATTGATTCACCAACCTTTAGGCGGAGCTCAGGGGCAGGCTACAGATATCGAAATCCAGGCTGCTGAAATTATCAGAATTAAAAAATCATTAAATGAAATTTTAGCATCTAATACAGGACAATCTATTAAAAAGATTGAAAAAGATACCGATAGAGATTACATCATGACTCCTCAGGAAGCTTTAGAGTACGGTATGATTGATAAAGTTATTTCCCGAGATATTGTTAAATAATAATTTGGAGAAGATAAATGCCAAAAAATGATGACAAGTTAAAATGTTCCTTTTGCGGAAAAACGCAGGATCAGGTTAAAAAATTAATCGCAGGTCCTGAGGTTTATATCTGTGATGAGTGCGTTGAACTTTGTAATGAAATTCTTGATGAAGAGTTTTTCGAAGCAAAAGATAAAGAAGGTAATTCAGGTGAAGGTAATCTTGAAAAATCAGAAAAACCAATCCCGAAACCTCATGAAATCAAGGAATATTTAGATCAATATATTGTAGGGCAGGATGATGCGAAGAAAGTGTTGTCAGTTGCCGTATATAATCACTATAAACGCTTGAAACACAATAAAGAAACCGGTAAGGATACTGTAGAAATTCAAAAATCTAACATCTTGTTGGTAGGACCTACAGGTTCAGGTAAAACATTATTGGCTCAAACTCTTGCAAAAATGCTTGATGTTCCGTTTGCGGTTGCAGATGCTACAACATTAACTGAAGCAGGTTATGTGGGTGATGATGTTGAAAATATTCTTCTTCGTTTATATCAAAACGCTGAATTTGATGCTTCAAAAGCTGAACGCGGTATCATATATATTGATGAAATCGATAAAATTTCAAGAAAGAGTGAAAATACATCTATTACACGTGATGTTTCAGGTGAAGGTGTTCAACAGGCATTGTTGAAAATGATTGAAGGTACTGTTGCTCATGTTCCTCCGCAAGGTGGCAGAAAACATCCGCATCAGGAATTTATCGAAATTGATACGAAAAATATCCTGTTTATTGTGGGCGGTGCTTTTGTCGGTTTGGAAAAAATCGTTGATGCTCGCGCAGGTGAAAGTAATACTGTAGGTTTTGGCGCAAAGGCTGCTTTATCACAAGCTGAAAAAGAAGCTAATGCGGTTAAGATGCTTAAAAAATTACAGCCTGAAGATTTGATGAAATTCGGTTTAATCCCTGAATTTATCGGTCGTGTTCCTGTTTATGCGGTTCTTGACCAGTTAAACGAAAAAACATTAAAAATGATTTTAACTGAACCTAAAAACGCTGTATTAAAACAGTATCAGGCACTTTTGAAAATGGACGGCGTTGAGCTTGAATTTGAACCTGATGCGGTTGATATGATTGCAAAAGAAGCAATTCGCCGTAAAACAGGTGCTCGTGCATTACGTTCAATTGTTGAAGAAATTATGCTTGATGTAATGTACGATGTTCCGACAAAGGAAAATCTTGATAAGTTTGTTGTAACTTCAGACATGGTTAAAAACAGAAAAAATGCAGAGGTTGTTAAACTTCCGACGAAGGATGCGACAACTGAAATAGCTTAATATTTTTAAACGAAATAAATATTTAAAACCCGTCTTAATTTTTAAGAGCGGGTTTTTTGTATTACGATTTCGAAGTTCTTTTTTCTATTTTTTATGAACTTATTGTCTTATTAACTTACAGACTTTAAAATATATTTACCCTTTGCCAAAAGCTTTTTTTTATGCGAAAATTAATAAAAAGGGAGAATTGTTGTGGGCGAGTCAAAAACATTGATATTAATAGACGGTCATGCGCTTGCATTTCGTCAGTATTATGCTCTTGAGCGAACTAATATGAAAACAAAAGACGGCACTCCTACGTGGGCTGTTTACGGCTTTTTTAAGGCTGTTTTTGATTTGCTGAAAAACGAAAACTTAAAACCTGATGCAATAGGTGTAGCGTTTGATGTTTCGCACCATACATTCAGAACTGAAATGTATGAAGAATATAAGTCTAATCGTCAGGCTATGCCTGATTCTATGCGTACTCAAATGGAACTTATATATGAAGGTTTAAGGGCTTTTAATATTCCTATTTATACAAAACAAGGTTTTGAAGCTGATGATGTAATTGGGACTATTTCAAGAAGAGCATGCGAACTTGGGCATAAAGTTTATATTTTAACAGGTGATCAGGATTCGTTCCAATTGATTGAAAAAAGCGGGTGTGTTAAGGTTATTATTCCGTCAAAAGGCGAATTAACGGAGTATGATTGGGATAAAGTTTATCAAAAGTTAGGAGTTTACCCTAATCAGGTTATTGATTATAAAGCCTTAAGAGGAGATACATCTGATTGTATCCCCGGGATTCGCGGAATAGGTGAAAAAATTGCGGTTAAGCTTTTATCGGAATATGGAACGGTCGATAATGTTTTAAATAATGCCGATAAAATTTCAGGAAAAGCAATTCAGGAAAAGATAAAAAACGGAGTTGAGGTTGCAAATTTAAGTAAAACTCTTGCTACAATTGACCGTTACGTTGATATTCCGTTTGATTTTGAGAAAACAAAAATAGAATTACCTGATATTTCTGCTGTTACCGAATTTTTAAGACGATTACAGTTTTATACTTTCTTAAAAAATATTGAATTTATTTTGAAATCATTTGATAAGAATGCTCAAATAACGATTCCAAAAGAAACGGAGGTCGTAGAAGAAGAAGTTGTAAAACCTCGGCTTCAGCTTCCGAAATCAAACAACGGACAGTTGGGATTATTTGCTCAGGCTGTACAGTCTGAGGTTAATAAAGAGGTCTTAAATTATAAAATTAATTTAATAACAGATAGTAAAGATTACAACTCAATGATTGATGTTTTATCAGCTCAGAATGTTATCGGGGTTAAGATTTTTGCTGATGTTATTAATGCTGTTGATTTTAAATTATACGGTATTTTGATTGCTTATAATAAGAATTTCTCTTTTTCGGAAAGGCTTAATGTTGTAAATAATGATGTTGTTTTGACCGAATCTTATTATATTCCGATATCTCACAAAATAGAAAAGCAACTTGGTGTTGATTTTGTACTTGGCGGGTTAAAACCTGTTTTAGAAAATCCTGAGATAAGTAAAATTACTCATGACGTTAAGGTTGAAGATTGTATTTTGAAAAATTACGGGGTAAACATATCAGGTGTAGTTTTTGATACAATGCTTGCTTGTTACATAAAAGATTCAAATGCTAATTCAGCGTTTGATATTCAGTGTATGGAACAAATTAATCATATTTTACCGACAATTGTTACATCAGGTAAGAAATCAACAATTGCCGACAAAAATATAATTGATGTTAAAGATTATGCAGGAGATGTAGCTTCAAGTTTATTTAAATTAACCGATTATTGGAACAGTTGTCTTGACTTGAAAGAGTATAAAATTATGCGCGATATTGAAATACCGCTTGCGCATGTTCTGGCGGATATGGAATTTCACGGGGTATCTGTTGATGAAGACTATTTGAAAGAGCTTACGGTTCTGTTTGACAAGCATTTGTTACGACTTAGTACAAAAATTTATGAATTGGCAGGCGAAGGCTTTAATATTAATTCACCAAGACAGGTCGGAGAAATGCTTTTTGACAAATTGGGCTTAAAAGGTAAGAAAAAGCGCGGTAAAAACAAAAATTCAACAAGTGCCGATGTTCTTGCTTCAATGGCAGAAGATTATGAGATTGTAAGATTAATTCTTGAATACAGAAAATATTCAAAGTTAAAATCAACTTATACCGAGGCTTTGCCTTCCTTAATCAATCCAAAAGATAAGCGGATACATACAACTTATAATCAAACGGTTACATCGACCGGCAGGTTATCATCGTCTAATCCTAATTTACAAAATATTCCGATAAGAACGGAAGAAGGTAATGAAATTCGTCAGGCGTTTATTCCGACAGATAGAGAAAATTATTTGATATTATCAGCTGATTATTCTCAGATTGAGCTAAGAATATTAGCACACGTGTCAGGGGATGCGAATTTAATTAATGCGTTTAATTCAGGAATTGATGTTCACACAATAACAGCTTCAAAAGTTTTTGAGGTTCCTGTAGATAAAGTTACAAAAGACATGCGATACAAAGCAAAGGCCGTAAATTTCGGTATAATCTACGGGCAGAGTAAATACGGGCTGTCTAAGACGCTTGGTATAAAGTCTGACGAGGCTGATAATTTTATCAGTAAGTATTTTGAAACTTATCCGGGAATTAAGGAATATATGTTCAATATGGTTTCGCTTGTAGAAAAACAGGGTTATGTTGAAACAATTTTCGGGCGTAGAAGGTATTTGGAAAACGAGATTAATAGTACAAATACAATGATTAGAGAATTTGCAAAACGTGCTGCCATAAATCATCCAATGCAGGGATCTGCATCAGACTTAATTAAGCTTGCTATGATTGATTTTGCCAAAAGATTAAAAGATCATAATTTAAAATCCAAACTAATTATTCAAGTTCATGATGAATTGGTTGTCGAAGTAGAAAAAAGCGAATTGGAACAGGTTAAGGAACTGGTTTTAAAATCTATGGAATTGGATCAGCCGTTAAAAGTTCCGCTTCTTGTAGATATTAATGTGGGTGAATCATGGAAAGAATCTTAAGATATATAGTTGTAGTTACATTATTATTTTTCGGATGTTTGCAAACTTTTGCTTCAGGTGAGCAGTTGAGTTTAAGTACGCTTGTTACGGCTCAAAATATTAATTTTGAAAATTGTACTAAGGTTTTTAATACGGATAATGTTTCGTTGTTTTATTTAACAATTGCTGCAATTAATGCTAATCGTTTTAACGTGGATGAAATTCAATCTCAATCAGGGTATGTTTTGTTTACGGCTGTAAATAAGCAGTTTATCGCATCTGTTTCAAACGTTAATACTAATCAGGGAATGCTTAGAATAACACCTGCTGATGGCAATTATTACTTCCAACCGGGAATTGTTTTAAATATTTTTAAGTATGTTGAATTGAATTTATTAAAAAAGCCTCAGGTGTTGTTTTAATTTACCCCAGATTTTCAAACGCAGAATTGACGATTTCTTCAATGGCGTAATTGTTTTCAATATCTTCTGTTGAAAGCCAAATTAAGTACTCAATATTTCCTGCGGGTCCTTTTATTGAAGAATAAGTAAGCCCTTTTATCGAATAATCAAGACTTTTAGCACATTCTATAACGTTATTTATAACTTCTGCGTGAGTCTTTTTATCACGAACCACTCCGCCTTTTTCAACTTTTTCTTTTCCTGCTTCAAATTGAGGTTTAATAAGACATATCATCTCGTGAAAGTCAGGATTAAGTAAAGTTTTAAGATTTGGCAGAACTTTTGTTAATGAAATAAACGATAAATCGCTGACGAGTAAATCAGCTGCTTGTTCGTTTTCAGAATAAATTTCTGAATATAAACAGTTTTTTAGGTTGGTTTTTTCTATAGTTTTTACACGGTTATCCGAGCGAATTTTCCAGTCTAATTGCCCATAACCAACATCTGCTGCGTAGACAAATTTTGCTCCGTTTTGTAAAAGGCAATCAGTAAATCCGCCTGTTGAAGCTCCCGCATCAAAACAAATTCGTCCTTTTATATCGGGATTAAATGTATCAATTGCTTTTTTTAGCTTGAATCCTCCGCGAGAAACATATGGCATTGATTTTACTACAATATCATATTCTTTTGACAGATTTATTTGATATCCTGCTTTTGTAATGTATTCATCATTTATTTTAACATTACCTGCAAGTATTGCGGATGCGGCTTTGCTTTTTGTTTCAAAGTATCCTAACTCGGTTAAATATTTATCAAGTCTTTCTTTATTTTGCATTGAAATTAAAAATCCTTTCGGCGTTTTTTGTTGTTGCTTGCGCAACCTCATCAGTGGATATTGAGCGTAAGTTTGCAATACATTCTGCTACATATTTTACATATACGGGTTGGTTTTCTTTTCCTCTAAAAGGTACAGGGGCAAGGTACGGATCATCAGTTTCAAGTAACAGGTATTCAAGTGGAATATTTGCCGCAACTTCTTTTGCTTTTATTGCGTTTTTAAAGGTTACAACACCGCCAAGTGCTATATAAATCCCTTCTTTTATACATTCGTTTGCAAATTTTAAACTTCCTGAGAAACAATGCAGGATTGCCGTTGAATTTTTGTTATATTTTTTCAGAATTTCTAAAGTATCAAGATGAGCTTCACGAGAATGAATATTAATTGGTAAGTTCATCTCGTTCGCAAATTCGATTTGTTTTATAAAAACTTCTTTTTGTAGCTCCTTAAATGATTTATCCCAATAATAATCAAGTCCGACTTCGCCTATTCCGATAATTTTTTTGTTTGAGCGGATAATTGATTCCATATTGTTTAGGGTTTTATCGGTGAAGGTCTTAACTTCCTCAGGGAAAACTCCGACGTATCCGTAAACATCATCGTATTTTTGAATAAATTTGTCTACTCCAAAAATATCATCAGCTGAGCTTGAAGGGACAATTGTAATTATATTTGAATCTTGCGCGTTTTGTATTGCTTCATCGATATTAGTATCTTTTAGCATATTTGCGTGCGAATGTGTATTTATAATATAAGGATTTTTCATGGTTCTATTATATCATAGTCAAACTTTGTGATATAATTCGGGTATGGAAGAGAAAAATTTAAAAATTTCTATAGCGCATTTGTATCCTAAGTTATTGAATCTGTATGGTGATTTAGGAAATATTATAACTTTAACCAAACGTTGTCAGTGGCGCGGAATTGAAGTTGAATTTGAGCAAATTAATATTGGGGATTCTATAAAAAATCACGATTTATATTTTATTGGCGGCGGTCAGGATAAGCAGCAGGAAGAAGTTGCGTCAGAACTTTATTCAAACCGCGCTGAGTTACTTTCTCAACGTGATGACGGAGCTGTATTTTTAGGAATATGCGGAGGATATCAGCTTTTTGGGCATTACTATCAGCCGCATGATAAGGATAAATTAAATGGTATTTCTTTAATGGATGCTTATACTGTTGCAGGAAAGAAAAGATTTATCGGAAATGTTACGGTTGAAACTGATTTTTTGAACCCCAAAACGCTTGTCGGGTTTGAAAATCACAGCGGGTTGACTTATTTACAAGGTAATACAAAACCTTTAGGAAAAGTTATTGTCGGCAGCGGTAACAATTCAAAAGACGGGTTTGAAGGCGGAAGGTTTAAAAATGTGTTCGGAACATATCTTCACGGCTCATTACTTCCGAAAAATCCTCACTTTGCAGACTATTTAATATCGCTTGCTTTGGAAAAACGCTATGGAGAAAAGATAGAATTAACAAAGCTTGATGATTTGATTGAGGTTCAAACTCATAATTCTTTAATAGGCAAAGCGTATTAATTTAACCTTAGCATTTTTTGATTGACCAAAAATCTTTGTGGAATAATACTAAAAATGGTATTATTTCCAGACGTCCGATTATCATATCTAATATTAAAATTAATTTTGATAAAACTTTTAAAGTTGCATAACTTCCCATAGGGCCGACAACATCACCTAACCCCGGACCAATATCGCCTATTGCGGAAATTGATGCCGTTAATCCTAATGCGAAATTCTGTTCGATTATAGTTAAAGCTATTGCTGTAATTCCCCATAAACCGAAGAAACAAAATGCAAAAAATATTGTTTGTTTTATAACTTCGGGTTGAACAACCCTGTTATCTATTTTTATTGCCATAACAGCTTTAGGGTGAAGGATTTTATACAGTTCGTTTTTTATGTATTTGAATATTAAAATCCATCTTGTAATTTTTAAACCGCCGCCTGCAGAACCTGAGCAAGAGCTTGCAAACATTGTGATAAACAGAGCTATTTTAGCATCAAATGTCCAGAGTTGAAAATCTTCACTAGCTCCACCTGTAGAGGTTGCAAGCGATAAAACCTGAAATATAGAAGCCCTTATTGCATGCATAATATCGTAATGCTGTTGTACAAAAAGGATTGACGTAATAATCAATGATAATACAATGATTATCCCTGTGTAAACACGAAATTCTTCACTTTTCCAAAACAGTGAAAGTTTTTTCTTTGTAATAACTCTTGATTGCAGTACAAAACTTGCACCTGAAATAAACATGAAAAATATAATAATCCAGCAAACTGCATTAGAGCCGTAACCTGCTATTCCTAACGCGTTTGGAGAAAATCCACCTGCGGATAATGTTGATAATGCGTTACAGATTGCATCAAACGGGTTCATTCCGACAAGCCATAAGCTCAGAGCACAAACAAAAGTTAATCCCGCATAAATTATCCAAAGTGCAGATGCTGTATTTTTAATTCTCGGCGTGAATTTATCTTCCGTCGGTCCGGGTGCTTCCGCAAAGAACATCTGACGCCCTGCAACCGCAAATTGCGGTAAAATTGCAACAAACAGGACTATAATTCCCATACCGCCAAGCCACTGGGTAAATGAGCGCCAAAACATAATAGTTTTTGGCAGGTCAAAGTTTTGAATAATTGTTGCACCTGTTGTTGTTATACCTGAAACACCTTCAAATAAAGCGTTTATCGGTGAAAATCCGTAAAATAAATACGGTATGGATACAATTACCCCGACAATCAGCCAGGACAAAGATACTACCAACAATGCTTCCGAACGTTTGATATCATTCAGAGATCCTTCTTTATAAGTTTGTTTTTGTAGTTTCCCAAATATCATCCCGATGAATAATGCCAGTAGTCCTGTAGTTAAAAACGGTAAAACCGAATTTGTATCATGATAATATAATGCAACAACTATCGGAATAAAAGCTACCAATCCTATATCTTTTAATATTAAGCTAAGAGCATTTGTAATATAACTTATACGCATACTTTAAAATATTCCTTTACCTTTTCGGCACTGTCAGCTTTTGTAAATATGATTAAAATATCATGATGTTTTAGTTTTGTATCACCTTTCGGGATTATAACATTTGTTCTTCTTTGTATAATTCCGACGATTGCAGGTGCAGGAAATCTCAAATCTTTTATGAGTTTTCCGTCAAATTCGCTAAGTACGGGGATTTCCAAAACCTCTGCTTCTCCTTGTTCAACTGTTGCCAAAATATCAACGTTTGTTTCGTCAATATCGTTTCTAACTTCGTTTATTGCCGAAGTTTTTGGTGATACTGCAATATCAATTCCGACTTTTTCAAACAACGGAATGTTTAAAACTTTAGAAACTCTTGCAATTACACGTTTTACACCCAGTTGTTTTGCAAGAAGCGAACATAACAAGTTTCTTTCGTCGTTATTTGTTACCGCAATCGCAACATCGCTAGATCCGATTTCTTCTTCGTCAAGCAGTTTTAAATTCGTACCGTCAGCGTTTATTACAAGTGTTGATTTTAATTCCTGTGATAAGAATTCGCAGCGCTCGTAGTTCTTTTCGATAATTTTAGTTTTAATCTTCATATCTTCAAGACTTTTAGCAAGCATATAACCGACATTGCCGCCGCCTATTATTGCAACGGATTTAACCTGTTCTTTTTCGTGGAAAAATGTTCCCGCTAAAATGTCTAAAGAATGAGAAGTTCCCATAAAAATAAGTTTATCGTCTTCATTTATTTCGGTTAAGCCGTTTGGAATAAATAACAAGTTATCCCGCTTAATTCCGACAATAATTGTATCTTTTGTAAATCCGCAGTCTTTGACCATTTTTCCTACAATTTGAGAATTTGGTCTGACTTTATATTCTAATAATCTGGCTTTCCCGTCTGCAAAGTTTTCAACATCCAAAGCATGAGCAACTGTTACAATTCTGAAAAGTTCCTGTGTTAAAAGTTCTTCAGGCCAAATGATAAAGTCTATAAAAAGATTACTTAAACAACTGTTTGTATTATCATCAGTCATTGTGTTTCGGTATTCTTCTTTTGATACAAAACATATTGTTCTTATTCCGCTTACCTTTTTAACCGATAAGCATGCTACAATATTTGCTTCGTCTGATGCTGTGCAGGCAATAAATACATCAGCATTTAAAATATCTGCCGATTTTAATACTTTGTTGTTGGTTATATTTCCCTGAACAAAACTAATATCCAGTTTATCAAACTCTTCTGTGCGGTTTTCTTCTTTATCGATTACTGTAATATCGTGGTCTTCGAAAAATTCTGTTGCAAGAAGACATCCGATATCTGTTGCTCCGTAAATTACTATTTTCATACTATTTTATAGCTCCTGTCATTGCAAAAATAAATATTGCAAGTTTTATGATAATATTTCTCAAAAAGAACAGAACAAGCATTGCTACCATTGGCGATAAGTCAAATGGTCCGACAGGCGGTATGAATTTTTTAAATAAGTCAAGATAAATGTCTGCTCCGTCTTTTATTAACTTTAAGATAGGATTATTCCAATCTAAGTTTGGAATCCATGTTAATAAACATCTTACGACTATCAAAAGTCCGTAAACGTAAAAACAATTTGCTATTGCTATTATTATATTAATCGCCATTTTTATTATCCTCTTTATTTATAAATTTCTTTTCAAACTCTTCTTGTGACATAATTAAAATTCTGGGTTCGTTTTTTGCATAAAATTTTACATAAAGTTTTCTTAAGCCCATTGAAGTTAATACTAAAATCATCATCTGAGGCATAGGAGAAATGTTTATGCCGACAATCGGCGGGATTAAGTAAAATCCTGCAAGTTTAAATATACAATGAAATAACGGGAAATCAGGGTTTAAATTCGGTACTAAAGACATAAAACAAGCCATTACAACAAAGTATAAGTACAAGTTTATAAGTCTGTCTAAAAATAAAATAAATTTACCCATAATTTACCTTTTATAAATCAATCTTCAAAGATTTATATTTATATATCAAGTTTAGCCGTATTTGCGCATTCACAATTAAATTCTGACGGAATATTTTCTATCATAGTGAATAATAAAGATTTTAAATTAGCCACATTGTTATTAAACACTTCCATAACGGATTCGTGTGAAACAGGAGGAACGTCACCGACAAGTCCCGCATCGTAATCTGTTATGAGTGAAATATTTAGCGGGCACATATTTAATTCTTTAACAAGATAAGCTTCAGGAAACGCTGTCATATTGATAACTTCCCAGCCTTGTTTTGTAAAAAATGCTGATTCTGATTTTGTAGAGAATCTTGGACCGTTAATAACAACAACAGTTCCTCTGTCGTGAATTGTGATTCCTAAATCTCTGCCTGTTTTTATAGCCAATTTTCTTAACTCAGGGCAATAAGGATCAGCCGGTGACGGGTGTTGAACAACAGGTCCTTCGTAGAATGTTGTTTTTCTTCCATCAGTCCAATCAACAAATTGATCGCAGATTACAAAATCTCCCGGTTTTACGTTTTTTTGTAAACTGCCGGCTGCACATGGTGAGATTACTCTTTTACAACCTAAATGTTTCATCGCCCAAACGTTCGCTCTAAAGTTTACAAGATGAGGCGGTATTGAATGATTTCTTCCGTGGCGCGGCATAAACGCAACTTTATGACCTCCGATTTCTCCGATAAATACATTGTCGCTTGTTTTACCGTATGGTGTTTCAACGGTTACTTCTTCTATATTTTCAAGAAAGCTGTAAAATCCTGAACCTCCAAATACACCGATTTCTGCTTTATTTAATACTTTCATAGTTTTTCTCCCAACCTAAGTATACACAATACGTTTAGACTACCATAAAAAGGAGGTGAAGACAAATAGCATTCATAAAACTTCATAAAGGTATCATAGGTTATAGCTTATATGGTCTAAATGTTTACCTAAGTGGCTAATTTGAAAAAATGTACTTTATACGTTTAATATAATTAATCTTTTTCATACTTCCAGCTATTCTTAATTCCAACGAGCCTCATTTGAGGCTCTTTTATTTTAAATTTAATTTTCGTTTACAAAATCCGACAAATGTGCTAAAATAACTCTGAAAGAAAGAGGGATATCATTATGAAAAAAATCTTAGCAATAATTTTTACATTGTTTTTAACTATGCAAATGTCTTTTGCCGCACCGTTTAACGGTAACGCTAAAACAAAAAGAATACCGGCAGGAACAAAATTAGAGTTAAAAATGTTAAATTCAATTGATACAACAACAGCTTCAGAAGGCAACGGTTTTAATGCAATGTTGTTGACTGATCAAACGGCTGATGATGATGTGATTTTGCCGTCAGGTTCTATTATAAGAGGTGATATTAAAGGAATTGCACTTCCCAAAAGAATGTCAAAGGGTGCTGTTTTATATTTGAACTTTGATCACGTTGTGACTCCGAATGGAAGACAGTTACCGTTGTCTTTAAATATAACAGGACGTTCTGATATGACTTATGATGGCGGAATTACAACTACTAAAGGTTATTATGATGCGTGGAAACAAACTTGTGCTAAGTCAAAAAGTATTACAAAAGACACTATTAAATGGGGTGAAAACGTAACCGATACAGGATGGCAATATGTTATAGTCCCAGTAGCGGCTTTTGGTGGTGTTGCTGGAACTGCAGGTTATTTTGTATACGGAAGTATTGCTGATATGATTAAAAAAGGTAAACATGTAGTTATTAATAAAGATGAAATTCTTAATGTAATTCTTGTTGACCCTATTGATGTTCCGGTAATTTAATTTATGTCTAAGTTTGATAAAATAGAAGAGTTGCAAAGACTTATAAAAGAAGATTCCTCAAATTTTCAGGCACGCAGACAGCTAGCGGTTTTGCTTATGGATTGCGGGTTTAATGAAGAAGCGTTGGGGCATCTTCTTTATTTATCAAAAAATTTTGAATATGATGAGGGAATTTTTTATAATCTTGGTATAGTTTATGAAAAAATGAAAAAGTTTGGTAAAGCCAAAGAAGCTTACCTTAAGGCTATTGAAATTGAACCAGAGTCGCCTGATTCCATTTATAATTTAGGTTTAGTTTATATTGAGTTAAAAGAATACGAGTATGCTATCGAATGCTTCAATAAAATCTTGGAAAACGACCCGGACGATTCTAATACCTATTTTAATTTGGGGCTTGTATATTTTAAACAGAAAAATTATCTTGCAGCAATCGAGAATTTTCAAAGAACAATTGATATAAATGATGAAGATATATATGCTCATTTTTATATCGGAAATATCTTTAAAGAGTTAGGCGATTTAGAGTCTGCAAGAGAAAAATTTAATAAAGTGTTAGAATTATCACCTGATTATAGTTGGGCGTATTATAATCTTGCGGTAATTGATTATGAAGAAGGAAATATTGAGTCTGCCATTTTTAATTTACAAAAAACGATTGAATTAAACCCGTTAGATTCTGAGGCTTATAAAATTTTATCAAAGATTTTACTTGCAAACGGCGAATCCTCTCAAGCTTGCGGGACTATTCAGGAAGCTCTCACAAGGTGTGAAGAATCAGGGGATTTATATTATCTTGCGGCAAGAATTTTTAAAGATAATCAGGATTTTGATACTGCGCAAAATTATTATAATCAGGCTTTGAAAAACTTTAAAACCTTATCTGTACCTGTAAATCTTGTAAAGAACGAATTAAATAATCTGCATTAGACTTATGTTTATGATAAAATTTTGATATTGAAGAATATAAGAGGAATTGTATTATGAAAATGTCTAAATTATTTGTGCAAACATTGAGAGAATTTCCGTCAGATGCGGAGGTTGTTTCTCATAAAATGCTTGCCCGTGCAGGTTATATCAGAAAATTAACATCAGGTGTTTATAACTTTTTACCCCTGATGTGGAGAGTATTGAAAAAAGTTGAAAATATAGTTCGTGATGAAATGGATAAAGCAGGCGCGCAGGAACTTTTAATGCCGTTTGTTCAGCCAAAAGAACTCTGGGTTGAATCAGGACGCTGGGAAGCTTACGGTAAAGAACTTATGAGATTAAAAGACCGTCATAACCGCGAAATGTGCCTTGGACCGACTCACGAAGAAATTATAACTTCAATTGCCCGTGATGTTTTAAAATCATATAAACAATTACCGACAAACCTTTATCAAATTCAATCAAAATTTAGAGATGAAGTTCGTCCGAGATTTGGATTGTTAAGAGGTCGTGAATTTATTATGAAAGATGCTTATAGTTTTGCAACATCTCAAGAAGAACTTGAAGCCGAATATCAAAATATGTGGCAGGCATACACTAATATATTTAGAAGATGCGGACTTGAAACAAAAGCTGTTCAATCAGATTCAGGGGCAATCGGCGGAAGTGTTTCTCACGAATTTATGGTAATAACAGATACTGATGCGGGTGAAAACGATGTTTTCTATTGCGAGGATTGCGATTATGCCGCAAATTCAAACCATGCGGTGTCAACCTTGCCTGAAGCTGTTGTTGACGGTGGTAAATATTTTTCTCAAAAAGAAGTTATTGACACCCCGAACACTCATTCAATAGATGAATTAAGTGAATTCTTAAATATCCCTTCATCTATTATTTTGAAATCTCTTGTTTATATTGTTGATAAAAAGCCCGTTTTGGCTTTAATTAGAGCGGATAAAACAGTTGAAGAAACCAAATTGATGAATGCAGTTGCGGGCATGGATATTAGAATTGCAACAGCTCCTGAAATTGAAGAAATTATGCAAAACTCAGGATTTAATGCAATCCCCGGGTTTATCGGTCCGAAAGGCTTAAAAGATGTTACTGTTGTTGCCGATAATACCGTAAAAGATATGAAAAACTTTGTTGTCGGAATTAATGAAACCGATAAGCACATGGTGGGTGCAAATTTTGATGATTTGGGTGTAGACGACCTTCACTATTTTGACCTTAGACTTGTTGAAGAAGGCGAATTTTGCCCTCAATGCGGTAAGCCGTTAAAAGTTACAAGAGGAATTGAGGTTGGTAATATTTTCCAACTCGGTACTAAATACTCAAAACCAATGAACGCTGTGTATTTAGACGCAGACGGTAAGGCAAAACCTTATATTATGGGCTGCTACGGCATCGGAATTTCAAGAACCGCAGCGGCAGCAGTTGAAGCTCATCACGATGATTGGGGGATTAAATGGCCGCTGTCAATCGCACCATATCATGTTATTGTTGTTCCTGTAAGTACAAAGGACGAACAACAAATGAGCGTTGCAACTAAAATGTATGAAGAATTGCTTGCTGCAGGTGTTGAAGCTGTAATAGATGACCGTGACGAACGTCCGGGGGTAAAATTCAAGGATGCTGATTTAATAGGGTTCCCATATAGAATTACTGTTGGTAAAACTATAACAGAAGGTAATGTCGAATTTGTAACCCGTGCAACAGGTGAAAAGGTTACGATGAAACCTGAAGAAGCTGTAAAAATAGT
>CAMDYM010000029.1 GCA_945910425.1 uncultured Candidatus Melainabacteria bacterium
CAACAATTCAGCAGGCATTTCGACAAATGGAAGCAGATGGAGTTTCTACCGACCCTAAATCTTACTCAGGTTGGATGTTCTATAAAACTTTTGCAAAGTACGTAAAAACTGTTGTTGATTGCGAACCTTATTACTCTCCAGGGAAGAAAGATTATCCTCAGTGTTATCATCCTTCCAGTCCGAAAGCTTATAAGACTTATGATGGGAAAAGAAAAGCTAACTCCGGCGTACTTAATGATGGAGAGCTTGTTTTACTAGACGGAACAAATTTATTGTTTGAAAATCCTGGCGGTAGTAACTCTATTTATGTTTCTGTTGATTTAAACGGATTTGTTAACCCTCCAAATCGTTGGGGATTTGATTTATTTACTTTTCACTTTAAAGATGGAGAGTTACGTACAATGGGAAGTCCAGGTACGGGATATCCAGCAACTTATTGTAATCCTGCATCTGAATCTTTGGAGAACGGTATAGGTTGCGCACATTATGCAAAAACAAATACAGATTATTTTAAAAAGATATTAAAAGAGTTAAAATAATTTACATCAAATGGAGTATGCCAAAATCCTTCAGTGCTTATATACTAAAAATAAAGACACAAGAGGGGGAGAATCTATGATTGCTCAGGTATTAAGAAACAATTTTAAAGATATAGATGTAGCAGAAGATATTGAGTTGCAGGAAAGCGATATTGTTGAAAATCCTGACGAAGTTATAGTTCAATTTCCTATAGTTTCTGATATTAAGTTGGATGAAAAACTTCCGTTTTTCAAATCAATTATGGTGAAGTTTGCAAGTCTGTAAGTTGCCTGTAATGTTAAAAGAGAAACTAAACGTATTTAAAGGCGATTTATTTGGTGCAATTATCGCCTCAATTATTGCTTTTCCGCAAGCGATAGCTTTTGGAGTTGCTTCAGGCATGGGAGCTTTGGCAGGACTTTTTGGTGCGATAATTTTATCACTTGTTGTTGGAATCTTAGGTTGTAATTTACCCCTGATTTCGGGTCCGACAGGTCCTGCTGCGATTATTACCGCAATAATTGTCAGCGGTGCGGGCGGAAATTTAGAATATATAATCCCGATTTTGGTGCTTGCTGCAGTATTTCAGGTTATTATTTCTCTGACTGAAATCCCAAGAATGATAAAATACGTTCCTTATCCTGTTATTTCGGGATTTTTAACGGGAATAGGGCTGATAATTATTATCCTTCAATTGCCTCCTTTACTTGGCGGGGTTACGCATTCGTCTACGATTAAGGCTTTATTATATTATCCTGAAATTTTTACTAATATTAATTTTCAGGCATTAGTTTTGGGTTTATTAACTTTAGGTATTTTATTTTTTACCCCGAAAATTATATCTAAATTTATTCCTGTGCAACTTTTGGCGCTTGTTTGTATGACAGGTGTTGCGTATTATTTCGGGCTTGATGTTGAAAAGGTTGCGGGAGTAACGTTTAGTCTTCCTCATGCTTATATTCCGCATTTTTCTTTGGAAATTATTACCAAAAGTGTTCCTATCGCTTTGACTTTAGCATTTATTACAACAAGTGAAAGTTTGTTAACGGGAATTATTATGGATTCATTGACTAAAGTTAAACATAATTCAAAAAGGCTTGTTGCATCTCAAGGGATTGGAAATTTGTTTTGCGCGCTAACAGGTTCAATGTACGGGTCTGCGGCTACAATGCGCAGCGTTGCCGCGGTGAAAGCAGGTGCGACAACTCGTGCTGCCGCTTTGATTTCAGCATTTATTCTTGCGTTTGTTCTGTTTAAGTTTACGGGATTTATTTCGCAGATTCCTATTTGTGTGCTTGCCGCAATTTTGATTAAAATCGGTTATGATATTTTGGATTTAAAAGTCTTAAAGGTTCTGAAATATGCGCCGAAAGATGATTTGTATGTTTTACTGACGGTTTTAGGGTTAACAGTGTTTTATAATCTTATTTTTGCGCTTGGTACAGGGATTGTTCTTGCGGCATTACTTTATGCAAAAAGGGTTGCTGATAATACTAATATTAAGGTTAATAAATATCAGCCTGAGGCATATTCTGATTATGAAACAAAAGTCGAGCGTGAATCTCATTATAAGATAAGAATTTTACATATTGACGGTCAGTTTTTCTTCGGGTCTATAACACAGATTGTTTCTCATTTTGACCAAATGCTTGAAACCGAATATATTATTTTAAATTATACGTCTAACTCTGAACTTGATATGTCTGCGATTTTTGCGCTTGAAGATATTATTGTAAGGCTCCGGGAACAGAAAATTAAATTATATTTGGTTATTCCGAATGAAAAAGTTTATAATCAGATTAAGGCTTTGGAAATTATCTCTCAAATCGGAGAAGATTCTTTGTTTAGCGATGAATCGGAAGCAATAAAAAAAGCGATTAAAAATACTCATCTTGAGGTGTAATTGTTCGGTCTTTTTTGTGCTAGAATGAAGAAAAAAAGGAGAAAGATAATGTTTCAAGTTTATACGTCAACTGATAAAACAGAATTATCAAAAAATTTAGTCGGTGAATTTAAAGACTGGGATGAAGCTATGGATTGTGCTGAACAAGCTATTGAAGGCAAAAAAGGCTTGAGATACATTGTTGAAGAAACAAACGGCACTGTAAACAGCTATGGTGAACTTATAGCTTCAGTTGTTGCAGAAAGTGACTTTAATTAGGGTTTGGCAAAAGGAAGGGCTGCTTTATATTTACCCCTTCATTTTTTCAAGCAGTTTAATATATTTTTTATAATCTTTTCCCCAGGATTTTAAAGCGTCAAGCACGGGTAAAAGACTGTATCCGACATCAGTTAGAGTGTATTCAACTTTTGGCGGATTTTGGTCATAAACTTTACGCTCCAAAAGTTCTAATTCTTCAAGTTCACGAAGTTTTGAGGTTAAAACTTTTTGCGTGATACCTTTACAGCCTTTTTTAAGTTCGCAAAACCGTTTTGTACCCGTTAGAAGTTCGCGGATAATAAGAACTTTCCACTTGCAGCCAAGCATTTTTAGTGTTGTTTCTATCGGGCATTTTGGAAGGTCTTTTGAGTTCATTTATCTTGGTATCCTTTTGCTACTGTGTTTGAATGTATTATAATACAATAGCGATAAATGCTGCAACTATGTTAAGTCTGTCAAAAACTCTTTCACTTCTTCAGTTGTAAAATCAAACGCTCCAACCGTTGCATAATTTGTCGGAAGTATGAATTTTATATGCTCATCGGTTGCTTTTTTATCGTTTGTTATAACTTTCATTATTCGTTTTGTGTCGAATTTTATTAATGGTTTGTATTCAAATTTTTTGATTAAATCTTCACATAAAAAGTTGTATTCTTTATCAATAAGGTTAAGTTTAAGGGCAAGTTTTTGAGCAAATAAAATCCCTTCTATTACGCAATGACCGTGGGTATATTTTCTGTAATTTGTAAGGTTTTCAATAACATGTCCGTATGTGTGACCGTAATTAAGAATTTTTCTTACACCGTTTTCGTGCTCATCTTTTTGTACAACTGCAATTTTCAGTTCTATGCAGAGTTTTATAAGCTCTTTTAGTGTAAGTGTGTCTTTGTTTAATATTTTTTCGTAATGCTCTGTTAAAAAATTAATTAAATGTGCATCAAATTCAGGGCGGCAGCTTTTTTCTATGAATCCGTACTTTAAAACTTCTCCCAGTCCGCTTTTGAATTGTTTTTCATCAAGTGTTTTTAAAAAGTTTACGTTAATAAATACAGCTTTTGGCTGGTAAAAAGAACCTACAAGATTTTTGCCGTATTTTGTGTTTATTGCGGTTTTTCCGCCGACAGAACTGTCTGTTGCGGCAAGCAGTGTTGTCGGAACTTGTATAAAATTTATTCCTCTCATATAAGTTGATGCGGCAAATCCTGCTAAATCTCCGATTACCCCTCCGCCGATTGCAATAATTGAATCTTCTCGTTTTAATTTTTTCTTTAGTGCAAAATTTAAAATTTTGAGATAATTTTTGTAATTCTTTTCCTTCTCTCCGTCAGCTATAACAAGGGTTTTGTCCTTTGGAAAATCCAGAATTTTTGAGTAAATTTTGTGAACTTTTTTACTTATTACAACAATATAATTTTTGTTATTAATTTCATTCAGGATTGCTTCTTTCATTTTTTCGATATCAATGTTGTTTATGTAAATCGGATAATTAAGCTCAATCCCTTTGATTTGTACCGATAAGTTTATCATTCTAAAACTCCTGTAATTTCTTCAATAATTTCTTCTAATGTTTTATTATCCGTTGAGATTGTAAGGTGTGCAGATTCGTAGTTTTTTTCTCTTATTTTTATAATTTCTTTTATTTTTTCTATATTCATTTTACCACATAATAACGGGCGTGTGGTATCATTTTGTATTCTGTCAAAAATTGTTTGCGGAGTTGTTTTTAAGTAAATTATCAGCGCGTTATTTAGTAAAAATTTTCTTGTTATGTTATTTTCAAACGCCCCTCCGCCAAGTGCGATTATCAAATCTTCAGGTTTAAAAATTGTTTTTATTGTTTGTTTTTCAAGTTCGCG
Source organism: uncultured Candidatus Melainabacteria bacterium (assembly GCA_945910425.1). Lineage (GTDB taxonomy): Bacteria > Cyanobacteriota > Vampirovibrionia > Gastranaerophilales > Gastranaerophilaceae > Zag111. The sequence continues at coordinate 4,537 of CAMDYM010000029.1, forward strand.
AAAATATTTTTCACCTTTTATTTCAAAAATATTTTTTATGGATGATTTTTCACTTAATTCTATGGATGAATCTATGTCAATAAATTTCATGTTCAAAGTTTCACCGAGAAGTTTTCCCAGTGTTGTTTTTCCGCTTCCCATCATTCCTGTTAAAACGATTGTTTTCATAAGTTGATTATAACATAAATTTACCCTTTTGACTTATGAATATTGTAAGGTATTATTGTAAAAAAGAGGGTAATAATAAATGTTTAAAAAACTGTTTGCGATAATGATATTAACGATTGTTTTATTCTGCGGGTGCGGGAAAAAACAAGATGATACAGTTGTCAGTAAATTAAGTGAAATTATGTCAAAGGATAAGATTGTTGTCGGAATTAAGACTGATGCATATCCGTTTGGGTATATAGATAAAAAAGGACATTACGCCGGGTATGATGTTACATTAGGCAGAGTTATTGCAAAAGGCTTACTTGGAGATGAGAAAAAAGTTAAATTTGTTCCTGTAACCGCGTCTGACAGAATGATGAAATTATACTCTGATGAGGTTGATATGTTGATTGCAACAATGTCAGTTAACCCTAAGCGCCAGGAGATTTTGGATTTCTCAAATTCTTATTATACCGCAGGGCAAAGCCTTTTAGTAAGACGCGGCAGCCGTGTTAAATCTATTAGAGATTTAAACGGGAAAAAAGTTATTATAGTTTTTGGTTCGACTGCTGAAAACAGTATTCGCGCGGCTGTTCCAAATGTCGGGATTGTAGGGTATAAGACTTATCCTGAGGCTTATAAAGCATTAAAAGTCGGAAAAGCTGATGCGATTATTGCCGATGATACTATTTTGTTGGGATTTTCACTAAACGATGACAGCGTAGTGCTTTTACCTAAAAAGTATTCAAAAGAACCTTATGCTGTTGCGTTTAAAAAAGGTGATGAGTCAAAATCTTTAATAAAAGCGGTAAACAGTATAATTGATATTGAAACAAAAAACGGCAATTTAAAAAGGATTCGTAAAAGTTTCGGGATAAAATAGAGAGGAGAAAAAAGATGAAAAATCAAGCTATAGTTAAAAATTCGGGGGGGGTAACTTTTTAGGTTTTCTCCTGGGGGTAAATAGCAGGTATTGGTGTAATTTGTTCCGTCATTGCGAGGAGCATAGCGACGCGGTAATCCAAGACAAATTGCAGCTAAGCGGCTCGGCAGTAGGCAGCTCAGTTATAGTTCCTCTCCCGCATGCGGGAGAGGGTGTCCGAAGGACAGGAGAGGGTAAAAACGCAGCATTCACATTGGCTGAGGTATTAATCACCCTCGGAATTATTGGCGTTGTTGCAGCACTTACTATCCCGAATTTGATTGCTAAAAATCAAAAAAGACTTGTTGAAACCCGTTTAAAAAGTACATATTCGATTTTATCTAATGCAATAAGATTATCAGAAGAAGAAAATGGTGCAGGTTTTAGTCCGGATTTTGAAGGTTCAGGTTGGAGCAGTCAAAAGTCTAAACGAATATTTAGTCAATATTTGCTTCCGTATTTGAAGATTAATTTTCAATATCAGGATAATGATTGTGTAAAACTAAGTGAAAGTTATTCGTCTTCAAAAAATTCTCAAAAATTTACCGATAGTAACGGTGCTTGTTACGCGTTGATGAATGGTGTATCAATAATCTTTGTTGCAGGCAGTAATTCTGATAAAAATAATAGAATGATTGTTCGAACAATAATAAATCCAACGAAAAAGAGGAAAATTGAAGGGAAAGATGTATTCAGCTTTGTTTTTATTAATGGCGAAAACGGTTATTATATAGGAACTTATGAATTTTGTGATGATGAAAATAAGTTAATACAATATTGTAATATGGAAGCTTCACGGATAAATATCGGCGGTGGAAGCTGGGGGCGGGCAGGGTTCTGTACCGAGCTGATTAAACGCAGCGGTTGGAGGATTCCTGCTGATTATCCTATTAAATTTTAAAAGAATAAACAATTTCGCGGTTATATTCTTCACCTTTTTTCAAGATTCCTTTTTCGTTAAAGGAAGGTGTGTTAATAGCGTTTGGGAAAAACTGAGGTTCTACACAAAACGATGAACGTTTTTCGTAACGCGTGCCGTGTTTTCCGTTTGGCTGTGTGGTTTTGCCAAGATGGTTTGCGCTGTAGAATTGAAATCCCGGAAGATTTGTTAAGACTTCAAGCTTAATCCCTGTTTTTGGTGATTCAACTTCGGCGGCTTTTATAAGTGTTTTACCGTCGTAATTATCTATAATATAATTTTGGTCAAAGCCCGAACCGATTTTTAATTGGTCAGAGTCTGAATTTATAACATCCCCGATTTTTTTAGGTGTCCTAAAATCAAACGGAGTGTTTTCAACTTTTAAAATTTTCCCTGTCGGGATTGCAATTTCGTTGTTTTCTGTAATTAGTGATGAGTTCGGAAGGGTTACGGTATGGTCGTATACCGAATTTTTAGCAGTGTTTTCTGCGCCGTCAAGATTAAAATACGTATGATTTGTCATATTTATAAGAGTATCAGCATCGGATTTTGCTTTGTAGATTATGTGCAAGTTGTTATCGTTGTCAAATTTATAGATGACTTTAGCATCTACATTTGCAGGATATCCGCCTTCCATATCTTTTTTGGTGTAGGTAAATTCAATACCGTCTTTTAAGATATTTGCTTTCCAGTTTTTAACGTCAAAACCTTCAGAGCCTCCGTGGCAGTGGGTTTTACCGTTGTCTTTATTTTTTTCTAACTCAAAAGTTTTGCCGTTTATTGTAAATTCGCCGTTGTTAATTTTATTTGCAACAGGACCTATTGTTCCGCCTGCGTGTCCGACAGGTGCGGTTTCGTAAGGGGTTACGTTGTCATAACCCTGGGTTACGTCGATTATTTTACCGTTTTTATCGGGAACTTTTATTGATGTAATTGTTGCTCCAAATGTTGACAGGTCAACGCTTGCTCCGTTTTTGTTTGTGATTGTGTAAAGTGTTGCGTCTTCCCCTGTTTTTTGGATTTTGCCGAAAGATTTTTTATCAATTTTTATTCCGTCATAATTTGAGTTAATTGTTGAATCGGTTACGGTAATACTTTTTGAGAACGTATCTTTTACAGGTTGATTATCCGCAACAAAATGATTGTGAACTATTTTTTGTGACATATGTTTATTTGTGTTGAATGCAAAATGAGGGTTAAAATCTATCGGCATATGAACTCCTTTTTTCTTATTATATAAAAAGGAATAAATATTTCAACTTGGGGTAAATGAAAAAATTTATCTGGTTTTGATATTTATTCCCCCTGACTTTTAAGGTTTTGAGGGAAGTTTTACACAAAATTCGGTTTTAACATTTTCTTCGCTTGTTACTATAATTTCACCGCCGTGTGCGACCGCAATTTGCTGTGATAAGTATAATCCCAATCCTGTTCCGACTTTACGGAGTTTTTTTGCTGCGGAATAATATTTGTTAAATATCATTTTTAATTCATCTTTGCCTATGCCCTGACCGTAGTCGATTATTGAAATCGTTGTATAACTGTCAATTTTACCAAGTTTTATGTCAATATCTTTTTTTGTATTGCTGTGGTCAATTGCGTTTGAGATAAGGTTTTTGATAATTCTTTTAAGCTGGACGGGGTCCGCTGAAATTATAGGAGAACTTGCTTTAGGGGTGAATTTTATTCCTGTTTTTGCGTTATGTGCCAGTGGCTGCATCTCACTTACAATACTTTCTATGAGCGGATTTAAGTCAATGTTTTCTTTAACAAGTTTGATACCTTGTTCTTTTAGTTTGTAGGTTTCAAGAAGTATTTGAACAAGGTCTAACAAACTTTTGTTTGAATCTTTCATATTTTCTAACGCAAATTTTTGTTTGTCGGTGACTTTTCCGAATTTGTCCGCTAAGAATAGGTCAATAATATTTGCAGCGGCAACTATCGGAACTTTTAAGTCATGCGTTAATGTTGCTACAAAATCTTCTTTTAAGGTTTCAATTTCTTTTTCTGTTGTAATGTCTTTAATTATAAGTACAAAACGTTTTTTCTCGAGTGATTGCAAGGGTTGTGAACTCATTATAAAATTGTTTGTCGGGGTGTGTTTTATAAATATTTCGGCATTATTAAGTTCTGCTATATCAAAGTTTTCATCTTGTACGGGTTGGATAAATTCAAAAACATTTTTACCGATGATATCTTTACCTTTTATGTCAAACCATTTTAGGATTTTTGGGGTGGCGCGCAGGATTTCAAATTTTTCATTAATAATCAAAATCCCGTCAGATAAAGAGTTAATAACAGATTCCAGAAGTTTATTTTGGCGCATAAGTTCAGCTTGGTATTCAACAATCATCTTTTCTCTGTCGTTTAGGGTTTCGACCATTCGGTTAATACTGTCTGTGACATTTTGGTATGTCGGGTGTTCAATTTTTTCGATTTTTGTCGATAAATTCCCATAACGGATTGAATCAACCGTTGTCGTAACTTTGCCTAAATAATCGTTAATTTTTGACCAGCGCTTGTTGGTTTTTCTTGTTATGAAAAACAGACATATAAATACTATGATTACGCAGATATTTGTTATATAAAAATATGAAAACATTTATTACTTTTTCTACTCTCTTTATGTGATTTATGATATAATTATACCAAATAGTTTGGAGTTTGTTAAGATGGCAAAGATAAAATTACCAAAAACTATAAAAATGGTTATTACGGATTTTGACGGCGTTGTAACTGATAATTGCGTTTATGTTAACGAAGATTTTACAATGTCCAGAAAGTTGAATTTTAAAGATGTAATGGGTTTTTCTTTGTTAAAAAAGAACGGGTTTGAAATAGCGATTATTTCAGGCGAAGCAAATTCGGCTATTGAAATTATGGCAAAAAAGTTTGGTATTGCTGAAATTCACCAAAATATCAGGGTTAAGATTGATGTTTTGAAATCGATTATTGAAAAGTATAATCTTACGCAGGATGAATATGTTTATATCGGGGATGATGTTAACGATTTAGAGTGTTTGAATTATGCAAAATATAAGGTTACTCCTCCACATTCCGTTGAGAAAGTAAAAGTGGTTAAAGGTATTCAAATTACCGAAAGTTCAGCGGGTGACGGTGCTTTTAGAGAGGTGGCAGATTGTTTGGTTGGTTAAATAAATTGTTTTCCAGAATAAAAGATTTAAGCAGGTCGGTAGATTCATACAGGCAGGATTCTATTATACAATCTTTGCCGACAGTTGCTTATGTAAATCAGGCAAAAAAGCTTGTTGAGGAAAAGGATTTTGAAGCTGCCGAAGTTATTTTGAAAAAAGCTCTTGATATTTCGACAGAAGATGCTTTAGTCTATAAATATTTGGGTAAAATCAGTGAATACCGTGCTGATTTTGAAAATGCCAAAAATTACTATGAAACATCAGCGCATATTGCTCCTCAGGATAAAGAAATTTGGTTAAGACTGGGATTAATGCGTTTAAATTGCGGTTTTGTTAATGAGTCAATCAGAGCTTTTGAAAAAGCTGATAAAGTTACTCCGTTCAATACTGATGTTAAAACAGGTTGGGGTATGGCTTTGATGAAACAAAATAAATTTGCGCTTGCCCGTGATAAGTTTATAGAAGCTTCCCGAATCAGCAAGTATAACTATACGGCAATACTTTTATCCGCAATTATGGAAATAAGACTCGGGGATTTTGAGTCAGCCGAATTAAAGCTTGCGTTTTTGGCTAAAGTCGCTCCAAATGAAAGCAGCACTTTTGAGTATGCTAATTTGAAGCTCTTAAAAAATGATTACAATATGGCAGAAAAATTTGCTAAAAAATCAATCGAGATTAATAAACAGATGCTGCCTGCTTATTTTGTTTTAGCTGAAGTTTATTCAAGGCAAAACGATGTTGAAAATACCGAAAAAGTGTTTCAAAAAGCTTTATTCAACGACTTAGACTGTGCAAGATTACACCTTGAATGGGGAAAAGCTTACTTAAGATTTTTTGACTTTGACAAGGCTCAGAGTGAATTAAACAAAGCCCTTGAAATGAATGAGGATTTTCTTGAAGCTCAAATGGTAAAATCTTTAGTTGATGCAATGAACGGTAATTTTGACTTGCTCGATTCAATCAAAGAGCGTAATGGGGGTCAGGTCTATGTTCAGGAAGCTATGGGTGTTCAATACATGGCAGCCGGCAGGTTTGAAGATGCGGTTGATATGTTTAAAAAAGCATTAAGAACAGATAAAAGACAAAAATATAATCTTTTACATTTGGCAAGGGCTTATCAGGCATTAAATAATAAAGACAAAACACGTGAGTATTTTGATAAATTTATATTAGAATGTCCTCAATATTCTAATGGTTATTTTGAATATGCAAAATGGCTGATTAGTATTTCAGATTATGCGGATGCCCAAAGAAAACTCAGAAAAGCCGAAAAATTTGATTCAAATAATATTGAATTGTTGAATTTGTTATTTTTTGTTTCATATACTATTGTCAAAGATAGCAATTGCGACTATAATATAAAAGAAGCAATTTCTCTTGCTGAAAAAATTAAAGACTCAGGGGATTTTAATTACGAGCAGGAATATGCAGAACTTAAGAATATTTTAGTAAATATACATAGGACAAATTAAATTGAGAAAGATTATTGTACAAAAGTTTGGAGGAACTTCGGTAGCAGATACCGGCAAGATAAAAAATGTCGCCCAAACCGTAATAAGAGAGAAAAATAACGGAAATGACGTAGTAGTTGTTGTTTCGGCAATGGGTCATACAACGGACCATCTTGTTAAAATGGCGAAAGACTTAAACCCTAATCCGTCAGCACGCGAAATGGATATGCTTTTATCAACAGGTGAATGTGTTTCTATCGCGCTTTTGACTATGGCAATTCAAGCTGCCGGACATAAGGCGGTAAGTTTTAACGCTATGCAAATCGGGATTTTAACCGAAAATGTTCACTCAAAGGCAAGAATTGTTGATATCAAAACTGATAAATTAAGAAAGAATCTTGATGAAGGTAATATAATTGTTGTAGCAGGATTTCAGGGCGTAACCGAAGACGGCGAGATTACAACCCTTGGCAGAGGCGGTTCTGATACATCTGCTGTTGCTTTGGCTGCAGCTTTAAACGCTGAAAGATGCGATATTTACACTGACGTTGAAGGTGTTTATACAACTGACCCGAGAGTTGTTCCAAATGCTTCAAGACTTGATATTGTGTCTTATGAAGAAATGCTTGAGTTGGCTCATGCAGGGGCAAACGTGCTTCATCCCCGAAGCGTTGAAACCGCAAAACAGTACGCTGTTCCATTAAGAGTAAGGAGCAGTTTTAAACTTGATAATATGGGAACTTTAATTGTAGGAGTGGAAAAAATGGAAATAAATAAACCGGTAACAGGTGTTGCAGCAGATTTGTCACAAGTAAGGGTGGTTGTTTGTGATGTTCCCGATACCCCGGGTGAAGCAGCTGTATTATTTAGCAGTTTAGCTGAAAAAAATGTATCTGTTGATATGATTATTCAGTCTTATGCAAGAAAAGCTTCCAAGACAAATGATATCGCGTTTACAATCAACAAAGAAGATTTGGATAAAGCTAAAGAAGTTCTCGATGTTGTTAAAGTTAAACTTGGTGCGGCTGATGTTAAGATTGATGAAAATATCGCAAAAGTTTCAATAATCGGAGCCGGCATGATTGACCGTCCGGGTATTGCGTCTGCTATGTTCCAAACTTTAGCCGATACAGGTATCAATATCAGAATGATTTCAACAAGTGAAATTAAAATAAGCTGTTTAATAAACAAAGAAGATGCTCAAACTGCGGTTAAGGCATTGCATGATGAGTTTAATCTCGGATGTGATGAGATTGCGGAAGTTAAAGGTACTCTACCTGACGTATAGAAATTGATTGTTACGTTTTTTTTATAAAAAATAGCGAATTTAATGTCTGTCATTTTATTTTCATGGTAAAATTTTATTACAATTATCTAGCGAAGATATTTTTAATTAAAAGGAGAAAATGAATTATGACAGAAAAACGAGTATGGCTTTTCAGAGAAGGAAACGCTGATATGCGTAATCTTCTTGGCGGTAAAGGTGCAAACTTGGCAGAAATGACAAACTTAGGTTTGCCTGTACCTCCGGGTTTGACTATTACAACCGAAACTTGTATGGCTTATATTAATAACGGCAACAAAATGCCTGAAGGTTTAATGGACGAAGTTAAATTCGCATTAAAAGAAGTTGAAGAACAAGCAGGCAAAAAATTTGGCGATAAAACAAATCCTTTGTTAGTTTCTGTTAGATCAGGCGCAAGAGTTTCAATGCCTGGTATGATGGAAACAATTTTGAACTTAGGTTTGAACGATGAAACAGTTGAAGCTATGGTTAAATTAACTAATAACCCTAGATTCTGCTATGATTCATACAGAAGATTTTTAACAATGTTTGGTTCAGTTGCTTGGGAAATGGACAGACAAAAATACTTTGAATCTGAAGTTGAAAAAGTAAAAGAACGTGAAGGCGTAAAATCTGATACTGAAATTTCAGCAGAAGGTTGGAAATCTTTGATTCCTATTTACAAAAATGTAATTAAAGAAGTTACAGGAAAAGAATTCCCTCAAGACCCGTTTGTACAATTGCAAGAAGCTATTGAAGCAGTATTCAGATCTTGGAATATTCCACGTGCTGTTGCATATAGAAATATGAACAAAATTGACCATAACTTCGGTACAGCAGTAAACGTTCAAACAATGGTATTTGGTAACATGGGTGATGATTGTGCAACAGGTGTTTCATTCACTCGTAACCCTGCTACAGGTGAAAACAAATTCTACGGTGAATACTTAACAAACGCTCAAGGTGAAGACGTTGTTGCAGGTATCAGAACTCCAAAACCTATCGCTGAATTGGAAACCGAAATGCCTGATTTATACAGACAATACGTTGATATCGCTAAAAAACTTGAACTTGGTTATAAAGATGTTCAGGATATGGAATTTACTATTGAACGCGGTAAATTATGGATTCTTCAAACACGTAACGGTAAAAGAACCGCAGCAGCAGCTGTAAAAATTGCTGTTGATATGTGCAAAGAAGGCATTATTACAAAAGAAAGAGCAATCCAATTGGTTGATCCTTATTCAGTAAACCAAATCTTACTACCATGTTTTGATTCAAAAGCAATGGAAGAAGCTCATAAAATTGCTCAAGGTGTAAACGCATCTCCTGGTGCAGCTGTTGGTAAAATCGTATTCGATACCGAAGAAGCAGCTCAACGCGGTGAAGCAGGCGAAAAAGTTATCTTGGTTCGTGTAGAAACTTGTCCTGATGATATTCACGGTATGGCTGTTTCTCAAGGTGTTTTGACTCTTCGTGGCGGCGCTACATCTCACGCAGCAGTTGTTGCTAAAGGTATGGGTAAACCTTGCGTTTCAGGTTGCGAAGATATGAAAATCGACCTTGCTAATGAAACTTTAATCGGTTGTGACGGAACTGTTTACCATAAAGATGATGTTATTTCTCTTGACGGTGGTAAAGGTATCGTTATGGAAGGTGCTGTTAAACTTGTTGATGCTCAAATTGATGACAATTGGAACAAATTCTTCTCTTGGGTTGATGAAATCAGAACATTAGAAGTTGAAGCTAACGCTGATACTCCAAAAGATATTGCAAATGCTATTAAATTTGGTGCTGAAGGTGTAGGTCTATGTAGAACAGAACACATGTTCATGGATCCGGATAGACTTCCTTGGGTACAAAAAATGATTATTGCAGGAACTCCTGAAGCAAGACGTGAAGCTTTAGACAAACTTCTTCCTATGCAGTATGCTGATTTCTATGCAATGTTTAAGGCATTAGGTTCTGAACACCATATGACAATCAGACTTCTTGACCCGCCTCTTCATGAGTTCTTACCTGATAAAGAAACTTTGATTGCAGAAGTTGCAACATTAAAAGCTCAAGGTAAAGACGCTTCAGAAAAAGAAGAAATGCTTCACATTGTAGAAGGTTTGTCTGAATCTAACCCTATGATGGGTCTTCGCGGATGCAGATTAGGTTTGACTTATCCTGAAATCAATGAAATGCAGGTTAGAGCAATCTTTGAAGCTTGCTGTGATTTGAAAAAAGAAGGCTTAGACGTTAAACCTTGGGTTATGATTCCTCTAATCGGTCATGTTAACGAACTTAAAGTTGCTAAGGATATTTTAGAAAAAGTGGCTGAACTTGTAATGGCAGAAAAAGGTGTTCAAGTTGATTACAAATTTGGTACAATGATTGAAATTCCTCGTGCAGCTTTAACTGCTGATGAGATTGCAGAATATGCAGAATTCTTCTCATTTGGTACTAACGACTTGACTCAAATGACATTCGGTTATTCAAGAGATGATGCTGAAGGTAAATTCTTGAACAGATATGTTGATCAAAAGATTTTAGCATCTAATCCGTTTGAAACACTTGATACAAAAGGTGTAGGACAATTACTTGAAATGTCTATGGCAAAAGGTAAATCAGTAAATCCTTCACTTGTTGGTGGTGTTTGTGGTGAACACGGAGGAGATCCTGAGTCAGTTAAATTCTGCCATAGAATCGGCTTGAATTATGTTTCTTGTTCACCGTTTAGAATTCCGCAAGCAAAACTTGCAGCAGCTCAAGCAGCGGTTGAAGATCGTAAATTAGCTCTTGTTTAATTGAGTTAAGATTATAAAATAAAATCGGATCTGATATTTCAGGTCCGATTTTTTATTGGATTTATATAACAAATTATACAAGTACTGTTATTTACTCCTCTTCGTAATTATTAAGTGTTTTATTTATGAGATTCATAAATTCTTCGCGTACATATTTTGGTGAAATAATTTCACAACTGCTGCCATATCTCATAAGTCTTTGGAATAACTTACTTGTTGGTTCATTTCTGTTTATGACAGTTAAATAGCCTTCTGAATCTATTCCGTCACTTTGTTCATTTTCAAGTTTTAGTTTGTATGTTTTTGCTAATCTTCCGCTTAATTTGTAAACTACAGTATGAGTCATTTCATTTACTTTTGCTACTTGCGGACGAACATCAATTCGTAAAATTTTGAATAATGAAATTTCAATGTTTTGTTTCTTATCAATATCATATAGTTTGAAGTAAACATTTTTTGAATCATAAATAAGCTCTTTAGGTGTACATTTTGTATGTATTTCTTCAGAATCTTTCAGGTAAACAACATCAAGTGTTTGATTGTTTTTACATAATTCTTGACAATGTTTAATTTGTTCTTTCAGTTCAAGATATTTGAATGAAAAATTGTAATTATGTGTTTGGTTTATGTTATCAAAAGATTTTTTATCTTCCTTATTCATTCTGAAAGTTAAATTTTTAAGAAATTCATAAACCCCGTCTTTTAAAGTTTCATCAGGAAAATCTTTTATTGATGAAGTTAAAATATTTATTGATTTCAAATCATCAAGCGATAGTTTCATTGTATAAACACTGCTTAATAATTTAAACTTTTTATTTTCTTTTATGATATTCATTCCAAAAACTTTAAGCGTATTTATGTATTTATTTAATACAACTTGAATTGTGTTAGTTGATTGACTGGTTTTTAAATCGTCTTTAAGAATATCGATAACGTTATTATAATCAGCATTGTCTTCATAAAGTAATTTAAGAAGTTCAAAAAGTTTCAAACTGCTTTCATTGATTTTTTTACTTTGATTTTTATCTTTATCTTTATTCGACAATGTATCCTTCTTTCATTTTCTTTAAAGTAGAAATTACTTCGGTTCTGATTGTATCAGGAGTTAATACCTTGCATTTATAACTATGATAAAGGATTCTTTGCATTATTTCGAATTTACTTTTTGAAACAAGTTCAATAACATATTTGTTTTCGTGTTCTTCCAGAATTTTTTCACAGCTTAATAATTCAAGAACTTCTTTTGGTTCTTTAAAGTATTCGTATTTTACGATAATATCCGGCAGCTCAAGAGTTTTTGTTCCGAAATTAATATTAGTGATTTTATCAATTTTTGAAACTAAAAAACTTGAATAATTCATTTTTTCGGAATTTATACCGTAGACATAAAGTTTTCCGTTATCAATTGCAAGTTTGTCAACATTGATTGTGATTTCTTTATTACTATCAGAACTTGCAGATTTATATAAAACCGTAATTTCGGTATTATGCTGAGCATAATATATTAATTCTTTAATAAGTTGCGGATCAATTCCGTTCAATGGAGAAATACATTTTAAATCATTTTTAAGTTCTTCATTTGTAACATATTCAGCCATTTTTTCAAAAAAGTTTTGTAAAGACATTAAATCTGAAACTTCAATTGATTTAGCGATTGCCTGATAAATTTTAATAATACTTTTTGCTTGTTTATCATCAATTTTTAATTCAAAAGGATGTGATGCAATAGAAAATGTTGTAACCCCTTTTTTTGTAGTTTTTTGAATATCACAACCGATTTCTTTTAGTGAATTAAAATAAACTCTTAGAGTATCAACAGAAACATTTTCTTTCAGATATTCATGATTTCTTAAAGCTTCCTGGAGCTGAGCGTAAGTTTTAGGACCTTCAGACAGAAGTGTAAATATTAGTATTGACTTAAATCCGGTAAAGGACATTAGATTATGTGTTACAGTATTTGTTTTTAGAAATTCTTTCATCTGATTCTGTTCCCTTTACTTAAGATTCAGTCTAGCACAAACTTTAAGTAATTTCTAATTATTAATTTCCATGCTCATAAAAATAACGGTAATTCTGTAATGTCAAATAAAATCGGTAAAAATTTTTACATGATTTCATTAAAAAATCTTCATTAAGATTTGCGAACACGTATTTTTCCTTATAAAAACTAGGGGCATGGTCAAATGTAAAAATTTATCAAAAATTCTTTACTTGTAATCAAACTACCTTAGTTATAGAGTTAAATACATAAGGAAAGCCGAATTAGAAAAGGCTATCAGATAAGTGGAAGGGTTAGTTATTTAACATAGTAGGTTAAATAATTGTAAAATAAAAAGTTGGACATATGAAATAGAGGTGATGGCGAAGAAGTCCAAAGGGAAAAAGAGATTATTGAGGTAAAGTTTAAAAACTGTAGATTAGGGATATTTTAACAGTTTACATTATGAATATGTATATCTGGTGTGTTTTGGGGGTTAAAAGCGAAGGCTTTTAGAAGAGAGTAAGTAAGGATAGTTGTAAACTTTTAAATAGCTTGTACTTGTATAAGTACAGGCTTTTTTATATAATTATTGTTATGGGTGAGTTAGAAGTAAAAAAAGTTATAGCACTGATGTCAGGAACGTCTTGCGATAGTATTGATGCAGGTTTGTGTGAAGTTTATCCTGACAGAAGCGTAAAATTGATTAAGGGCATAAATTACCAATACCCTGAACATATTAGAGCAAAGATTTTTCAAATGTTTCGGGGGGAAGCCTCTATAAAAGATATTTGTCAGATGAATTTTGTAATCGGTGAATGCTTTGCAAATGCCGCGAATGTTTTGATTGAGGAATTTGGAAAACCTGATTTTATCTCAAGTCATGGTCAGACGGTTTATCATTATCCGTTTGATGAAAAAATAGATAATATAAATATGCGCAGTACACTTCAACTTGGTGAAAGTTCAGTGATTTCACAAAAAACAGGCTGTACGGTTATTTCTAATTTTAGGGAAGCTGATATGGCTCAAAACGGTCAGGGAGCACCTTTAGTATGTTTTGCTGATGAAAGTTGGTTTAAAGGAAAGAAAAAGAATTTTGCTATACAAAATATTGGCGGAATTTCAAATGTAACTGTTGTTTCTCAAAATTATGATACTTTCGGATTTGATACGGGTCTTGGGAATATCATGATTGATTATTGTATGGGAAAATATTTTGGAAAATCATATGATAAAGACGGTGAGATTGCAGCAAATGGTGTTATTTGTGATAATTGGCTGGAGTTGTTGTTGTCGGATGAATATTATTTTCTTGATGCTCCAAAATCAACAGGAAGAGAGTATTTTTCACCTGAGTATATAGAAAATACTTTAAGATTTGCTCCTGAAAATCCAGAGGATATAATATCCACGGTAACGGCACTGACAGCTAAGACAATTGCACAAAGTTATGAAAGGTTTGTTTACCCTAATGTGGATATTCACGAGGCTGTAATCTGCGGAGGAGGCGCTTATAATAAAACTTTGATGAAGTTTTTAAGAAAATATCTGCCTGCTCATATAGAGTTAAAAACGTGTGAAGATTATGGAATTTCTAATAATTATAAGGAAGTCATGGCATTTGCTCTATTGGGATATTGTACGTATTATGGTATTGCGAATAATTTGCCTTGCTGTACAGGAGCTGATAAACGCGTGGTTTTGGGTAAAGTAACAGGGTAATGTTACAATCTTTTAAATGCGTGGAAAAATAAATCTTTTTTATGATTTAATACGAGTATGAAAGTAGAGTTTTTCTCAAATATTTATAATAAAAGGAATTTTAGTTTCTCTTCTAATATAGAAACTAAAATTAAGACTGAACAGCCTAAAGATAGTTTTAAAAAAGAAGATGTACAATATAATTTTACATATAACAATGTAAGTTCATCTGCACTTAATTCAAAATCAATTTTGAAAGGTCAATCTGTTATTAATGGTGTAAGTTACGGCAAGGAATATACCCTTAACTTGGATAAAAAAAGAAATGTTACTATTATATCCGGAAAGATTGGAGAAGATGATGTTGCAATAACATCAAAAAGACAGAAAAATTTAAGTAATATATTTGAAATAGAAGGTCAGGTAGGCAATAAGAAAGTATCTTTGATTGAAAAAGACGGTTTTTGGGCAAATAAAAAAATTACCGGAAATTTTGGAAATGAACCAATAAATATAGTGATTCAAAATTTTCGTCATAATGATATGATTAAAGGTAACGGTGTTAATATGGATTTAATGTATTACACTGATTTTAAAAATCAACCTAAATATGTAGGTACATATCAACTGTCGCCGGAATTTCTTCCGATTTTAGCAGGATTGACTCGTTATATGTGAATATAAAAAATTTTTAACAAAGGGGTTTACAAAGAAAATTTAGCATGTAGAATAAAAATGTAGCCGAGAGGTAAATGATGAAAATCATTTATTTAAGGTTCCCGTAAGGGGGATTAGCTCAGCTGGTAGAGCACCTGCTTTGCACGCAGGGGGTCAGGAGTTCGAATCTCCTATCCTCCAATTTTTCAGAAAAGACCGTATAAAACGGTCTTTTTTATTGTTATTATTGAATTCCAAGAGTTCGAGTATTTATTTAAAATTAGTGATTAAATGAGTTATAATTGGACACATAAAATTAAAATGTCTGACACATAAAATGATGCAACATTGTTTTGTCCGATGTCAAAACCATATTTTTTCTGATATTTCAGAGTATCTTTCAACATTTCTTTTGTAAATTCATCTTTACTTTTATTATAATCAAATGTTTGTTTCACTTTTATTGCCTTTCGTCCTTGTTTGATTTATTTTATAGACATGAGTATCACTAAAAATATATGTCTAAATATAATATCTTTACTTGGTAATTTAATTTTTGTATTGACAATATGTTATATATTGTTATCATTACTGGTTTATCCTGATTATCTATTAGATGGAATTACGTTTAAATTATTATTAGTATGCATAAACGCATATATTTTCATAATTCCCATTCTATTTGTTTTGGGTGTAATAGAAGATATTCTTGTAAACAAAATATTTCACAAAAAATACTTCTTAAATTACCAAATAAAAAATAAATATTTAAGATACACATATAAAGTTTTATTTTGGTTTGGATTTATTTGTTCATCATTATACTTAATACTGTATATATGTAATGTATAATTCTTACAAATAGTAAAACATCGAAGTTTAATAAGTAATCATTAAAATAATTACAGTTTTCGGTTTTATTTAATTTTTTGCTAATTATATTTGGTGTTAAAACTTTTACATAAAGCCTCGCTTTCATTTTCCCAAGTCTTTTTAATAAACGGATGCAAAATTTTGCTAGTGTAAAGTTCATAATTTTAAATGAACAAATGAATTATACTACAATTATAGTATTTTGTCAAATATGAATTTTTCTAAAAAAGGAGAAAGTTATGAATAAAACAAAAAATACTGCGGGTGTAAAAATAAACCCAGAAAAAATACCTAATGATGTAATAAAAGAACTTGCGATGACATTTTTAGAAGGAACAAGAAGGTTTTATAGCAATCCAAAAAATGTGCAAAAATTCAAAGAATGGCAAGAAAAAAGGCATAAAGAACAACTTAATCAAAATTGAATTTGTCTTATGCGCGTGGTATAAAATAAATATGGAAAATATGGAAGAAATACAAAAATTATTACAAGAATTTGAATCTCTTGAACAAGAGGGTGTGGAATATACCATAAAAATAGATTTGACACTTGATGAAATATAATTTCTCATTTATATGCGTAAAAACAAAATTGATTACGATGAATTAATGACAAAAATTAAGCAACAAGTTTCAAATTAAAAACAACATAAAAAATACATTTCTTTGTATCAATATAAATTTTTGAACGTTTATTTAGTTCGAATATCGATGCAAATAGCCCACCATTTAAGACAATTAGAACCATTTTAAAACAGTGCCTTCGGGCACTTTTTTAATTGTTCTGTATCAGGGATTTTGACATAAAGTGTCGCAAGTTTGACATGGAAGTCGGAAGTTTTTTAAAATTTTGACGAATTTTAAATAGCTTTTCAATACCGTTTAAAAAGAGTTTAATTAAATTGTTTTTTGGGAGTTATCTTTTTAAATTTATCTTGCATTTTCCATATACCAAATAATGAAATATAAAACATACAGACTCCGCCTAGTGTAAGTATCTCATACACTGGAATATAAGTCCATTCAAAACCATATTCTTTTAAAGAAAAAAATAATAAGTCAAATAACATTATAACCACATCATAAGCAAAAGCTAATAATAATGAGTGCTTTCTGCTCTTTGTATTAGTTTTCAATTCTTTTGCGACTTCACTTAATATTAAATTTGGAAAAAATTTTTCAAATATAATAAATAATACGTGCAAAAGAAAAATTTTTGCAAATATGCATAATAAAATATAGCAAATTGGAATAAAACTATTTTCTGCAATACTAAAAATTATAAAACATACAAGAAATGTTATATATATACATAAACAAAGTATTATATTTAAAATATTTAAGCCTAAATAAAAATCGTTATTTTTCATATAATATCCTATTTATTTCAGTTTATACCTACATTTTACAATTGTAAAGTATGGATTTAACTTTCCTGTTTCTTGAGCACTACGTCCCATTTTGACAAGAGGATTTGGATCATTTTTATTAAAATCATACGTGTCAAGTATCTTAATGTCAACATAATCTCCTTGAACTTTTGCAGATAATACTTCAACACTACCAAAAGCATTAT
>CAMDYM010000030.1 GCA_945910425.1 uncultured Candidatus Melainabacteria bacterium
CTCTCTTTTTTATGTTAAAATATAACCATTGTCACCAAATTGTCACTAAAGCGAGTATAATTGGACACATAAAATTAAAATGTCTGACACATAAAATGATAAATTTTAAATTTGAACTATAATTTGACTTGCAGTTTTGGAAAAAGTGTCAGATGAAACGAGAATTTTATTGTCGCATTAGTAAATGCGACCTACATAACTACAACACCGCATATTTATAGAATGAAATAGTAAATAATTCGTAAAATATTGCAAAATAAAAATATTTTTATGTAATAATTACGGAAAAGAATAATATATAAAGTCTGGAGTTCGTATGGAAGAAAATAAAAAACAAGATGAGGTTAACTATATAAATTTTGAAGATGCAGATAATTTTGAGATTAACAGTGAAGATATATTTATAAATAAACCTAATGAAAACCCAAATAATAAAGACAATTCAGTTAAGAACGAAGAAACAAATAATACTACTGAATTAAAAGAGGATAGTAAACTTGAAGAAGTTGATCCTTCAAAAAAGATTTGTCCTCAATGCAAAAATGAATGTGATAATGAAGATTTGTTCTGTAATAAATGCGGTCATAAGTTTGATGTACCCGAACCTGAACCTCGTTATTTTTGCCCTAAATGTGGAAATGAATACACCTTAGAAGATTTATTTTGCAAAAAGTGTGGGCTTGAATTAGATCAAGTAAATAAATGTCCTCATTGCGGAGCAAAATATGAAACGGGAGACGTTTTTTGTGGTAAATGCGGTACAAAATTACCAACATTAAACATTATGGATAAAATTATGTATTCTATACCGGTCCAAAGGGGGAATACAACATATAATCCACCTTCTGACTCAAACGATAATTCAGGTTGTGGATGTGGTTGTGCAACGATAATAACAGGATTATGTATCCTTGGAGCTTGCGGACTAGCTTATATTGGGCAAGAGATTGATATACCTTATATAGGAGAGGCAACTGGTATTGTCCTTGTGGGTATAGTTGTGGTTTACTTTCTTCCTGCAATAATTGCAGAAGCAAGAAAGGCAGAAGGAGCTTTTGCTATATTTCTTTTAGATTTATTGCTTGGCTGGACGTTACTTGGCTGGCTTGTTGCATTTGTACTTGCACTATGTTTAAACAGGAGAAGGTAATATGAGTAAAACCTGCCCATTTTGCAGAAAAGAAAATAACAAATTTAATAATTTCTGTACCCACTGTGGTAATAAGCTAGTTGACACCCACGAAGAAGAACATGAACGAGATATGCTTATTATAGTTTGTAGGTCGGATTTACAAATCCGACAATAACTTCCCACCACTCGGAAGTTTTTATCCTTTTTCTATCCTTACCGAAAGTCAAATCATGTCGGAGTTCAAGGTAAAATCACAACATTATTATAAAAAAAAGGATAAATTTAAGGATACGAAAAGGATAAAAAGGATAATTTTTCTTAAATTGAGGGAAGTGGCTCAAATTCAAACAACACTTAATTTATGTCTATATCCCCACTTTCAAATCTATCCGTCAGGTTATAATTATCAAAGTTTAATAGGTGTTATTTTAACAATAACTGCTATGATATATGTGGATAATCAAAATAAAAAGCGTTGGCAAAAAGATTTTATATACAAACAAAAACTTGAAAACGTGCTTGAGTTTACAACATTATATTTAGAGGAAAGTAATAAATTGTTAGCATGTTTTAAAAATATTAAAAATTTTATAATTTCACAAAAAGATTCCAAACAAACTTTTTTGGGTTACCCTATACCCCAAAAAGGGATAAATTATTTTAAAGACCTTATTGATAACAATATTAACAACCTTCGCGAAACTTGCCCTAATGATAAACAAAGACTTGCAAAAGTCAGAAAATATCTTGAAACCTTATGTGATTAATTTTTTAAATTATTCCCTGTCCGTCACCGATAAGCCCTTCCCATGTTTCGTAAAGGACCTGATAGAGTTCCGGACTGAGGTTTTTTATAGGGAATGGATTTTGTTCTAATTGAAGTGTCATAAAGTTAAGATTGCTTATTATTGCGTTTGCAAATTCTTCTGCAAAAAGTTCAGGTAATAAAGAAGAACCGTAACCGCTTGATTGTTTCATAATATCTCTAACTTCAGGTGTAATATAAGGACTTCCGTCAGGGGGCATATTTAACTTTTCCATTAATCTTTCCGTTGCAGGATTATATACAAATCTTGAATCAGGAGTCGGGCTTCCGAATTTTGAAAAAAGTTTATGGTAGTGTACATTGTGTCCAAATTCGTGGATAGTTGTATGTAAAAAATGGTTGGAAGTGTGGAATTTATCTTTTGCCTTGTGTTCTGCAAGTGATCGGTCAAGAAGGTTTGCCCAGTCTTGATTAAGATTATATACAACAGTTCCTATAGGAAAACCTTTGTAAATATCCGGTCCGTAGTAACAAGCTGCTAATGTCCGATTTGGAAACGGTTCCATATCAATACGAGCCGGTAGAGGCATTTTTAGGGCTCGCATTAATTCCATTCCGTTAAAAACGCAATAAGCAATAACCTGATTGTCTTTTTGTGTACGACCTTTATTTATTGCGCATGGCACGCCAAGACTTAGGCAATATCCTTCAACGACCCGCGGGTCAATTTCGTCAATCATATGGCGATGTTTAACCAGTGATTTTTCATAAATATAGTCTTGAATCATACTTATTCCAAACGGAATTGCAGAGGCCCCTTTAGAATAAATACTTTTTTCAACTTGCCTGTCAGGACCTTGCGGGGTTGTTACCTTAGGTCTTTGAACAGGTTTTGTTTGATATTTGGGAATGGTATTGCTTATTGCTGTTACTTGCATTGTTTTAATCCTTAAAATATATCAATATCAGGTATGTCGATTTCAGGAGTTATATCGATTTCAGGCTCGATATCAATCTCCGGTTCAACCTCAATCTCAGGCTCAACTTCAATCTCAACATCCGGTTCAACGTTGATGTCCGTGTCAACATCAGGATCGATGTCAATATCTGTATCAATTTCAGGATTAATTTCAGGGTTTATATCAACATCCGTATCAATATCAGTATCACCGGAAAAGTCTGTATCACCTGTCTGTGCATGGTTAACTTCTTGATTTTCAGCGGCTTCATCTGTCATATCAACAGGTGTATCGTCGGCGGTTTTTTCGGTTTCTGTTGTTGGTTCTTCTTTCTGAAATTTTTCGCTTTTAGAACCTTTAAGTTTTTCTGCTGCTGCTTTTGTACCTTCAATTGTTGTTCCTGTTGTCGCACCTGCAATTGCTCCGTCGGCTGCTGCTGAACCCGAACTGTTACCGTAAGTTCCCGGTCTTGGAGCACCGTTTAAGTTTTCATTATATCCGTAAGTACCGGGTTTTGGTGCGCCATTCATTTGATTGTTGTTTTCACCGGGTGCTGCGTGGTAATGTTCAATAATTACTGTCCCGCCGTTATTTGAGCTTGGTGTAAAAGTATCACCGCTTAGAGGGTTTGTGCCTCTGCCTGATGCTTGTGCTGCCGCGTTTTTTATTACATCGTTAATTCCGCCACGAAATGTTGTTTGTCTTGTTGTGAAAAATGAAACTTTCATTTATTGCCTCCTTTATTACCTTTTTTATTGTGTGTTTTTATGAGCCGCCACCGGTAAGTATTGCCATTGTAACTTTTTTCCCTGATCTTCTGGCTTGTTTTGCTCTTTGATATTCAATCATTTTGTCGTATTCGATTTTGTATTTTTCCATTGTTGAATTTAAACTGTTTCTGATTTTTGTGTTTTGTTGAGTTAATTTGTTTTTACTTGTTTCAAGGTTTTCAATATATTTTTCGTATTTAGGATTTTTACCCTCAATGTAACTTACATATTTAATCCCATCAGAAAGGTATTTGTTAAGTTCAACGTAATCTTCAACTTGTTTATTTATTCCTTTTTCGTAGTAATTTTCACAAATGCTGTTATATAATTTGGTTAATTTTTCTGTTTCTTCAATAAGACTGTCTTCATAAATGCCTGTTGCGGTACCAAAAATTTGCGGAACGACTCCAACAACAGGAGTTTTAGAACCTTTAGGATTTCTGTTGTAGAGTCTTGAGATTTCCTGGCTGAATTTTTCGTTATACTGCTTTCTTATAACAGGAAGAGCGGTCATTGATTTATTTATTTTGTTTTTTTCTTCTTTTAGTTGATTATAAGCTGTTACAATACCGATTTCCGTTGTCGGTGCGCTTTGAATAATTGTATCTATTTTTTGAGTGGTTAAGGATATTTGATAGGTTAAATCTTCTCTGATATCTTTTGTTCCGTAGAATCTGTAATCGTCACTGGTGTAATCACCCGTAAATACGACCTGGGAAGCTTTTTTGTTGTCAGGTTTTAACCATTTGTGGTATTTTTTGTAAGCTTCACGGCAATCCTCGATTGTTCGCCCATCCATTGTCCACTGCGGACATGCTTGAAAGTCTTCTTGGAGAGTTTTTACAATATCTTCTCTGCCGACAAGTGCGAAGTGATGAAATGCTGAATAACCGTCTTTATTGATATGGTATAAATTTGCACCAAGTTTTGCCAGTTTTTCAATTTCTTGTTTGTTATTGACAAAAAATATTGCAGTTTTTCCTGTGGAATTTGGTTGATTAGGGTCTGCACCGTATTCAAGCAGCTCATTTAAAAATTTTGTATTCCCTGATTTTAAGGCACTTATCAAATAGTTTCTGTAATTAGGGTTTGAACCAACTTCAAGAAGTATTTTTCTTGCTTTCGGATTATTTAAAGCATAATCAAACGGAATTTTTTTATCTTTATCCGGGATATTCGGATTGGCTTTGTATTTTAACAGAAGTTCGGTTGCATTTATATTTTTTGTTTTTACGCAGTTATGAAGAAGGGTTGAGCCTTGCGGAGTTGTAACATTCGGGTTCGCTTTGTTTTGAAGCAGTAATTCCATTGTCTTTGTACTTTTTGCGTAATATAGCGGCGGAAGATTATATTTATCATAAATATTCGGGTTTGCTCCAAGTTTTAATAATAAATTTGAAATGTTATAGTTGTTTTCTGTGATATTTTGATGAAGTACTGTTTGCTTGTTATTGTCAACCTGATTTAAGTTTGCTCCGTTTTTGTAAAGCCATTGAATTGTTTGCGGGGTTGTTGTATAAAATACGGGTGATTTCCCTTGATTATCTTTGTGGTTAAGGTTTGCTTTATATTTTTTTAGAATTTCGGCGGCTTCAATATCATTGTTTGAAATAGCCGTGTAAATAAGAGTTTTTGCGTTTCTATCGGGGTAATCGGGTTTTGTCCCGTATTTTAAAAATGTTTCAAGACTGTTTTTGTATTTTATGGAAAGGTTGAACGGGGTTTGTTGAAATTCGTTTTCAGAATAAGGGTTTGCGCCGTGGTCTAATAGTAACTTAACAAGTTTCGGGTCTGTAACGACTTTATGAAGCGGTGTGTTTTTCTGGTTATCGTATGTGTTTACATCAACATCATAAAGTAAAAAAGACTCAATCAAAGGTTGGTTTAATTTTGAACATGCTATGGCAAAAGGTGTGCGTCCGCGGAAGTTTTTAAGATTCGGGTCAAGTTTTTTGTGTAATAAAAATTTTGAAATTTCTAATTGGTTATTTTGAGCAGATGAGTGAAGTAACGATTCTCTGCGATTATTTATTACATATAAATCAGGAAGTTGTTTTATCTGTTCAATTTGTCCGTTTTGTATAAGCTTATCAATGTCTTCAAATAAGAGGTAACGTGAAGAGAAGTTAATATTGTTAACACGATTAAACCTGTTATACCCCCTGTCAAATGATGTTTTTATAGGTGTAATTAGCATGAAAACGATACCCTTATGTTATTTCTTATAATACATGTAAATTTGAATTTTGCTATTTAGATTAAAAAATGTTACGAAAAATTAATATCTGAGGATTTCATGTAGCAAAAATATTTTTTCACTGATTTAATAAATCTAAAACAAGGGGGAAAATATGTTTATACATCCTATTACGGCGAGAATTACGCCAAATGTTCACAAACACGGGTCTTTAAATCAAAACACAAACACTTATTATCACAATCCGATATCATTTACGGGTGATGATTATTTTGATTATGATGGTACTTTAAAAAAGAAACTTGAAGCACGTTCAAAGTGGGATAAATTCTGGGGTATAGGGAAAAAGAAAGCCAAACAGGAAACTCAGATTGAGTTAGTCGGGTTTACCAGAGCACAAAGCCGAATTGCTGAAGAAAAAGAAAAACAGTTAGAGATGCAGGAAAGACTTCTTGCTCAAAAAGAAGAAACTTTAAAACAAGAAAGAGAGAAAACCGAGTTATACAAACAGCAGCTTCAAATGGCAAAAGAAGCAAACGCAAAAGACAAAGTTATACTTGAACTTCAGGCTAAATTAGAAGCTTCTAAAGCAAGAACAGCAGCTGCGCAGGCAGATTTTGATATGCAGGCTCAGAGAGTTGAGGGTATAAAACATGAGCAGTCAATTTTAACAAAACGAGAAAAAGGCAAAGGCTGGGACAAAGTTGCAGGTCATGAGGATTTGAAACGGAACCTGGAAGAAGCTTTTATTAACAAAATTGCTTTAGAGAAAAACGGTTGTGATGCGAATTTCCCTAACGGAATTTTATTATACGGTCAGCACGGAACGGGAAAAACGCGATTTGCACAAGCTTTTGCAGAACAAGCAGGGTGCAGGTTTGTTGAAATAGATACAATGCAATCCGATGAAGATGTTATTGACGATCTTCATAACGAGTTGAAAAAATCAAGGAAAAATTATTTATCTCCCGAAAATCCTAAACAACGTACAATAATACTTCTTGACGATTTTGATTCGATTGCAAAATTAAGTAAAGATGAAGAAAGTTTACTTCAAAACAAAGGTTTTGATTTTAATGATACAAATGTCGGACAGCTTGCGGAAATTCTGTCTGATTGTGCGGATAAATATAAAGCAACAATATTTATGACAACAAATCATCCGAGAAAAATCAGTTCGGAATTATTAAAAGATGATTTAACACCTTATCAGATATTTTTAGGCCCTCCTGCTCCGCTTGATGCGGCTAAAATATTTAAATATCACTTAAACGGATTTACTGATGCAGAAATTGATTATACGCGCTTAGGTAATGAAGTCGGAAAAGCTATTAATGATGATGAAGCATACAGCGCGCAAGGTATTGTTGATGTTGTAAATTACGCAAAAGAAAATATGCAAAACCCGCAGGTTACGGAATCCGATTTATTAGATGCGATTAAAAAAGTCAAACCTGATATTTCAACACAAACTCTTAACGATTTTATGGATGATATGATTGCCTTAAGGTCAGCTTTTGCACCATCCGGAGGTGAAGAGTAATGAGAGTAACGGGAAATTACGATATTTATTCAAGAAATATTCAATATAAGTATAACAATCCTTCAAATCCTTTCTTTACATCAAGTCCTGATGACAGTAAACATCGTCTGTCAAAGAAAGAAAAATGGACCCTTGCCTCAGTATGCGGAAGCGTATTGGGAGCTTTGGGAATAAAAAAATGTATGACAAAGAAACCTCCGAAAGTTTCGGTTTCAACCCCTGAAATTAAACCTGTAGTTGAAACAGCGGTTGATGTCGTCGGGAATTTAGTCAAAAAGTTAAAACCTAAAAATGAAGAATTAGCGCGTGAAATTTTTCCTGTTCTTGAGAAAAATTCGCAAACTTTGAAATTAAAACCTGAAGATTATAATACTGTTTTGTCAGGTATTCATAAACAAAACAGAAGCTATATGAGAGATGAAGGTTTAGGAGTAATTTCTTCTCAAATGGGTAAAATGGAAGATTTAATTGCTTCTCCGGCTGAGGATGTTTTAACTCTTGTTCAAATGCTAACAAAAGAAAATCAAGATATCTTTACCCGTATCGTTAATAATAGAGAATCTTTCAAACTAATGGATATTTCTGATATTGCAGCTTATTTAAGACATATTACGCCTGAAAATAAGGATTACGTATTTAATGAACTTATTCCGCTATTAGAACGTTATGCGAAAGAATTAAAAATTAAAACGGCAGAAAAACATTCTAAATTATTGGGTCAAATTACACCTGAAACTCAGGAGGTAATTTCGACGATTGCCGAATCTAAAGTGCTTGATAACAACAGAATCAGTAAATATCAGGTTCTTTTAGGGGTAAATAAAGATAACAAAGATTGCGTGGCTCCGCTTCTTGATAATATTGAAACTCTGGGACTTAAACAAAATGAAACACTTGATTTGTTAGGTACTTTACGTAACGAGCAAGCAGGCGTTATCGGAGTTGTCGGTAAAAATATCGACGGGGTTAATGATGTAGGTTTAGAGTTAAACGGATTGTTTAACGTTTTAAAAGATGATAATAGCGCTCAAATTTTTGATACCGTTATTTCAAACCCTCAAGGATATAA
This sequence comes from uncultured Candidatus Melainabacteria bacterium, assembly GCA_945910425.1. Taxonomy (GTDB): domain Bacteria; phylum Cyanobacteriota; class Vampirovibrionia; order Gastranaerophilales; family Gastranaerophilaceae; genus Zag111. The sequence continues at coordinate 8,437 of CAMDYM010000030.1, forward strand.
AATAACGGAGTTGATTGATTTGAAAAATTATATCAAAAATTTAGACCCTAAAAACCTTGAGTTTGTTGATAAAACATTACTTCCAAAACTTATAAAATATGCTGATGTTTTAGGTATCAAATATGCCGAAGAAATGGCAGAGGTTATGGGTAAATTAACTCCAAAAACGGCAGGTAGTATTGATACGGTTGCTCAGTACGCTAAGACTCTTGGCGACGGGGTATCATATCCGTCATTACTGCAAGCTGTAACAGAAGAAAATCAGGCAAATTTACCGCGGGTTATGGAAAATATCAAAAGTACAGATGTCTGGGATAATTTTATGGTATCGCATGAAGATTTTGAAAAATTGCTGGCAGGAGGTTAAGTATGAGAATTTCACCTGTAAGAAATTATAATTTTCAACCTCAAATTCAATCTAATAACAAGAAAAATATTGCGTTTAAAAGTGAATATTCTGATTTAATTGATGAGATTGCAAAGAAATGTCAATACCTTAAAAACCCGTATGATATGATTTATGAAGAACTTAATAAACATTATTTCTCTTGGAATATAAACGGTGGCATGACTTGGGATGTTCAACGGCGTATTGAAGAATTACGATATGAGCGCGAAATGCGTGATGCAAGACTTCGTAATATGGATACTATTATCGGTGCAAAAGACCGTGAAATCAGAAACGAAACAACAACTCACCGTCAGTTAACCAATGAAATTACGGAAACTCAGCGCCAAAATGCTGTTGAAAAAATTAAAATGAGCAGAATTGTTGCTTCATATAACAGGGTTGAGGAAGTGAGGAAGCAGCTTGAAGATAAGTATGTAAGTCTGTTCAAGTTTGAGGGTGATAAAAAATTCCCTAATGCGATTATGATTTCGGGGTTGAAAAATGATGATGAAAAAGAACAGATTTTAAATTTTTTAAATAAAAATAATTGCAGAATGATTAAAACCGATTTTAGTAAAATTCCTTTAAGTGGTGTTACTAAGGAAATTAACGGCTTAGCGGGTAAAATTAAAAAAAGCGGTGAACATTCAATTCTCTATATAGATAATTTTGACAAATATACTGTTCCGACAGAAGAAAATATGGATTTTATCTCAAAATTTAAAGGATTTTTATGCAGCTGTGCTAAAAGGTGCGATACAACCGTGCTTGTTTTTGAAAACGACCCGAAACGTTTAGATGAAAACATTATCGGCGGACACAGGTTTGAGAAAAAAATTGATGTATCGGAAATAAAAGAAGATGTTCCGTCAGTGTTTATTCCAAAATTTGACGGGTATACTTTTGTATATGATACTGATGAAGACTCCCGTGTAGATTTGTATCTTGGCGATGCTGGGAAAAATCCTGCATTACTTTGGGCGGATACAACTTCTTATGATAAGGTAAAAGTTGTTCTTGACAGACTTGATGAAGTTAAAGCGCAGGATAAGTTCAAATATACTAAGTATTTGCAGGTTCCGTATTCTCCTGAGGTATTTGATGCAGGATTTTCGGTATGCCCGTTTAGAAGAACTTATGAAGGAAATGTTATTCTGGAGCAGGAAATCTAGTTTGAACGAAATCCGTAACCTGAGGAAATTGTTCTGCCGATTGAGTTTAACTTTTGTTTTATTTCTTGGCGAAATTTTATAAGTTCATCTTTTTGTCCTGTTTTATTCGGGTATATTTCGTATTTTGAGCGGTATTCAAGCGGGGAAACATTAGGCATAATAACATTTGCTCCGCTTTGAAGTGCAATAATTCTGCCGTTTGGAGTTATTGTTTCCATTGCGGTTGTTGCAGGGATGTTTATGTTTTTAAGTAAAATTCTTGTAAGTGCCATAACTTTTAACGCTAAATTAAAACTGCCTGATTTCGCGTCTTTTAAAGGAGTTTGCGGATGTGGGATGAATGGTCCTATACCTATCATATCCGCGTTAATTTCTCTGAAAAACAAAATATCATCTGCAAGGGATTCTATTGTTTGTTCAGGAAGCCCGACAAGACAGCCTGTACCGACTTCATAGCCAAGTTTAGCTAAATCTTTTAGGCATCTTATGCGGTTTTCAAAATCTGCGTGGGGGTGCATTTTTTCGTATAATTTTTTATCTGTTGTTTCAATTCTGATTAAATACCTGTCTGCGCCTGCGTCTTTGTAGGCTTTATAATCATCATAGCTTCTTTCGCCGCAGCTTAAAGTCAGAGCAACGTTAAGCTGCTTAATTCCTTCAATAATTTTGCACATAATGTCGCGGGAATAATATTCATCTTCTCCCGATTGCAGGACTATAGTTTTATACCCCGCATCAACGGCTTTTTTTGCGTATAAAATTATATCTTCAAGTGTCATTCTGTATCGTTCAATACTTTTATTTTTGCAGCGAAGTCCACAGTATTTGCATTCACGCTTGCAGATGTTTGAAAATTCAATCAAACCGCGCAAGTGGATTTCATCCCCGACGTATTGTTTGCGGATTTTATCAGCATAAGAAAACAGTGCATCGTTTTGAGTGTCACTTTTTAAAATTTCTATAATATCTTCTCGTGTCAGGTTTTTCATTATACTTAATTATATACGTTTAATGTATTTTTGCAAAAATTTCCCTAAAATGTAAGCTAAAGGAGATGTCAGCGGAACAGGCAACGGTGTTGCCACACCTGCTAAAATCCCCGGTAAATGTCTGTTAGTTTGACGGATAAAACTTGTACCTTGAGCTTTTGCACTTCTGAATATGCCAAAATCCTGAGTTCTTGAGAGTCTGCGTGCAGATCTGTAACCGTTAGCAATGTCAGATGGTAATTTTCGGCATCTTGCAACTTCTATTGCCGCAACTTTACCCTGTCTTAATCCGAATGAAATTATTTTACCAACTAATGACATAACTTAATCTTAACAAAATTTGTTCTACCTGTATATATAAAAACATCATACTTGAAAAAATTGCTTAATCTCTACACTTTTTATATGATTACACAAAATACGTTTTTTTGTTATACTCACGGTATGAATAACACGTTTAAAATAATTTTATTTGCAATAGGATTTTTTGCGGTTTTATGTTTGGGAATTTTTGGTTTAACAAGACTAAAAGTTGATGATTTTCACAAAGCTGCGGTTATATTTGTAGTTGACTCATCAGCATCTAATATGAAAAATTTGCCTGCCGAAAAGATGATTATAAGACAATTATGCTCAATGCTTGATCCTGACGATCATATAAAAATTTTAAGAGTGTCAGAAGAATCTTATATTATTTATGAAGGGTCGCCTCAAGCAAGTTCTGATGTTCGTAAGGCTATGGAAAAATTTACTCAGTATGACTCAAAAGAATACGGTACGGCATACGGGCTGGCATTAAAAAAAGCGTTTAATCATGCTCTAAATATGAGTAAAGGTGAAGACAGATATATTCCTGCTGTTGTTGTGATAGGTGATTTGGAAAACGAAGGGGCGGTTGAAAAACAAATTGATTGGGATGAATTACCGTCAGAAGTTTCAAATGTTCAAAATCAGGCAGAAGATTTTGCCATGATGTTTTTATACGCAGCACCTGAAAAATTAGACTTGGTAAAAGAAAAATTAGGTCCTGTATTGGGAGAAACTAAGCTTGTATTAGGTAATGAAGCAACGACAAGTAAATCACTGAGAAGATTTTTGAACGCAATCGGAAGGTAATTATGCAAGTTATTGTTAAATACGGAAATTCTACAAAAGAATTTAATGACAAACCTCAAATTACTATCGGTTCAACAGAAGTTAGTGATTTTGTTGTACAGGAGTTGGGTGAGTCTGTTTTAAAACTTGTATATTCTTCAAAGTATAATAATTATGTTTTGGTAAATTCATCCGGTAATAAGGATATATTATTTAACAATAAGTCTTTTTCAAAGGTTCTTGTAACGCCAAAATTTACAATTTTCTCAGGTTCAATGAAAACTCCGATAGAGGTTGTATTAAAAGTAAAAGTTCCTGTAGGAACTGTTCAGGAGGGTAATTCTATGGTTTCAGCAAATAGTGTTCAAGCAGGTAAAGATGTTTTTGATTGCGATATTGAAAAACACAGAATTGCAATTATAAAAGAAATCGGACATAAGATTGTTGAATTGAAAAACGGTTTAAAATCAGCTAACAGGTTAACTATATTTTTGTATTTTTCAATGATTGTACTTTCTGTTGTTGCAGCATTTGGAATTACAAATTATCTTTTCGGGTTTAAGATAGATAATTCTTCATCTGTTTTAAATCTTTCAACTAACCCTGTTATTCTGGCATGTATTTCCGTTATGATTGCTGCGGTTTCTTTTGCGATGAAAAGCGGTGTTTTTTCGTTTTTAGATATTAACAGGAATAAAAGACTCGGTGATACTGATATTATGCAAAGAGTCGTTATATTGATTTGTTCTGTGTTTATGCTTGTTGTTTATGTTTTAAACCTTCTTTACTATAAATCAATACCGGGATTTTTTGCAACATCTTTATTTATTTCATTGTTGTTTGTCGGTTCACTTGCTGCTGTGACTGTTTCTATCGGTTATTTGGAATTTCAAATGAAAAATGACAGACAGGCTTTAACTGCTTGCGAATATCGTGAAGATTTTGAGTCTGTGATGAAGGATTATCGAAGACTTATCGGAACTTATGTTAACAACTTGAGCGTTAACAGAATAAATACGGTTAAAAGCAACCTTGTAAATAACCAATTAAAAGCATTTTTAGAAACTTGTGTCGGAATTTTAACCGCGCCGTTTTTGGCTTACGGTGTTTCAAATACGTTAGCTTCATGTTTTCCTGAAGCTGCAAACTGGGTTAGAATTTCAGGTTTAAGATTTTCGCCGATATTTCTTATTCTTGCAACTTGTTTGATTATCTTTGCATTTTTCTCTTTTGTAAGAGCGTTTGCTATCGGTAAACAAATTAAGGGCTCTGAAATAATCAAGTTTGACGGATTTCATGATTATAACAGCCATGGTGTAGCTGTTCTTGGTATTGATTCTATGAGAAGTTTAGAGCGTGAAAAAATGGTTGTTATGTTTATTGCATGTTTTATTATTCTTATTGAATTTACTATGAACGTATCATATTTTATTACTGAAATCGGCGGTGATATTCAAGGGATGTTTTTAAGTATCGTAACAGCTCTTGTTCCGACTGCTCTGCTTATCGCAGAAACCCATATGTTAAGTGATACAATGTTTAAAATTCACAACTATAATGATTTGTTATCAACTTTGGATTAGTATTTTATGAATAAAAACACTTTAACTATCTGTATATTAATTTTTGTTTTTGTAACGGTGTTTGCACTTTCTCTTGATACTAAGTCAAGTAAACGTGTTCAAATTTCTACCCGCGATGTTGCTTTGAATAATGATTCTTCAGCTAATATTGGTGGCGGGCAAGATGTTAAAGTAAACCTGGAACAGGCAAATTTTTCAGGGACGCAAATTAATGCTGAAAATAAAGGGGTTAACATTAATACTTCATCCAATATCGACTATAACAGCATGAATTATGACGGACAAGATACAGGTTTTTCCAAACAAAAAAGTAATATAAATTATAAAAATATTGATATGACAGAAGTTGATATGGCATTAGATGCTGCTAATAATATTCCAACACAAAAAGTTGAAACCCCACCTCCGCCGCGCAGATATATGTACCAAAATATTGATTGGAATACCTGGAAAAGTAATTTTGTTAACCAAATACTGGAAGATAGTTTAAATATCCATGAACTTGATAATTATAACGAAGGTGATTGGTTATCGTATTCATTTAATGTAGATGAGAAAGGTAAAATTACAAATATTGTTGTAAAATCTTTTGCATTAAAACAATCCGATAAAGATAAGGTTGCAAGGCTTATAAAAAGTTATGAGTATCAAGATATTACTCTGTTTCCGCCAAATACAAAGAAAAAATCAGCAAGAGTTTTTGCTGTTATGATGCTTTCTGATACTACCAAAAAATCCAGTCCGAGTGACTTTCATGATTATGAACGTGTAAAAATTCAATATTAAGGCTAAGAAGTTTATGCAAAAAGAAGAAATAAAAATACTGTTTGAACAAGATAAAACTGCTCTTGAAGATAATCAAATACCGCAAGATTTGCTAAAAGGTTTTGATGATTATATTTTGAGTTTATCTGATTATATCTCGGAAGAATCTTATTCTATTTATAAAAAATTTGTTCAGATGAAGCAGGAAGCCCCTGAATCAATGAAGAAAAATCTTTTTGCGACTTTACTTAATTATATAGGTGAAAAGTTTACACAAAAATGTTATGCGGAAGCCTTGTTTTTATATAGGTTTCTTGCTGTAAAATCCGTGCTTTTAGCAGATACTTTCAGTAAAATAGGTGAAGCTTTAATAAAATCAGGTAATACTAATTTGTCGCTTAAATTTATAAAGCTTTACGAAAAAAAAGAAACAAATAAACCGTTAAAATTTCTTACACTTGCAAATTTTTATAATCTTGAGTTAAAAGATTATAAAACAGCTATAAGATATTATGAAAATTATCTCAAAATTGATGAAACAAAACCTGTTATTTATACAATTCTTGCAAGTCTGTATGCAAAATTATACGGAGATTTAAGCTTGAAAGACCAAATCCATTATTTTACAAAAGCCTATAATCTTCGCCCCTCTGACAGGTTGTCAATCAAGGGTTTAGCTTTTTGTTATGAGAAACTTGGAGATAACGATAGAGCCAAATCTTTTTATGAAAAACTTTTAACAGATTGTAATCCTACCCCGACTGATTTTTATAATTACGGTGCGTTTTTAATAAGCAACGGGGATTTTCTTGACGGGCACAAATATTTTACATACAGGTTTTTAACAGATGATAAAAATCTTGAATATCCGCTTTTGTTTGATATTGAAAGAAAATGGGATTTTAAACAGGATATTTCTGATAAAACTTTGTTAGTTCATTATGAACAGGGCTTTGGCGATACATTTATGTATTGTAGGTTTGTTCCACAGCTTAAAAACCTTGCAAAAAAAGTTGTTTTTGTTGTTCAGGAAAATCTTTTGGATTTAATAAAAAGTTCTAAAATTATATCTGACGGAATTGACGTTGTATCAAGTGCTGGCGGGGTTAATTATGATGTTCATATGGCGCTTTTGGATGCTCCGTGTGCTTTAAAAATAACAACAGATACAATTCCGTTTAAAAAAGGTTATATTGAAGTTGAAGATGATAAGATTAGTGCTTATGCTCAAAAATATTTGAAAAAATCTTCAAACCTGAAAGTTGCAATAGCTTATCACGGTGATAAAAATGCAAATTATAACGGTAGAGATATTGAATTTGGCAGGTTTAAAACATTATTGAATATGGAAAATGTTGACTTCTATTCGCTTCAATGCGATTTTGAGGAAGAAGAAAATATAATAAGTCTTGGTTCAACATTTAATGATTTTACCGATACGGCTTGCGCCATAAAAAATATGGATATAGTGATTTCAACCGATAATGTTATCCTAAATCTTGCGGGCGCATTGGGTGTTAAGACTTTTGCGATGTTTAATAAACATACAAATTTTCGCTGGTATAAAACAACAGGTTCAAATGTCGGCTGGTATGATTCGGTAATACCATTTCAGGTTGAAGAAAATAATTGCTGGAGTGATGTTTTCTCATCAATTGTGAACGAACTTAGCAAATATACTGCCCTCACGGCTAATAATTGATTGTTTTTGACTTTTTTTTGTGGTTTTATATGTTTTGTATATTTATATGATTGGAGTCAAGATGAAAAAACTGTTAGCGGGAGTTGTATTTGTTTTATTGATAAGTTTATTTGGCGGTGTTGTCAGTGCTTTTGAAATGGATGAGATTTATACAAGCGAGCAGGCTGCTTATAACCCTGAAACAGGTAAATGGAGTCGTGTTATTACAAAAAAAATACCTGCTTGGTTAAAACAGGAGGACTTGGAAGAAACTGAAGTTGATCCGTCAATTATACTTACCAAAAGGACTTCTACCGGTACAGGAAGCTATTCTCTTTATTTCTATGATAAAAAGAATTTGGCAATTGCACTGCGTTCAAATTATGAATTTGTACAAGATGGCAGATTGATTGCTGTTGATAACGCTAATTTGAAATACTATGAGATAGTATACGCAGGTGGAAAGTTTAAAGAAGTTCCGTTGACTGATTCTCAATTAAAAGAGATTTTTGATGATGCGCAGATTGTAAAAATTTCAGAATTTAAGAATGATAAATACACGACAACAAAAAGATTTTTTAGTATAAAAAGATTATTGCTTGTTAATGATACAGATAAAAGTTTTTATAAGTTTTCGTATAAACCGCCGAAAGTGCAACAAACTGACGTAAAAGGTTACATAACTTCTCCGAAATATGAAAAAATTATTTTTTCGCATTACGGTGATAAAGACGGAGCACTTGAAATAAATATTAAGCGTAAGTAAATTATACTGTTGACATCAAATTTCCAAAGTAATATCATAAAATTAACAGGTAAGGAGATTCTTAAATGGAAGAGTTAGAAATAATATTATGCCCTTATTGCAATGCTGAAATAAGTTCAGATGCAAAAAAGTGCAAATATTGCGGTGAATGGGTTAACAAAAGTGAAGAAACTCTTCCTGATGATTTAAAACACTTTAACTGGGGCGCATTTTTACTTAATTGGATTTGGGGAATAATGCATGGAAAATATATTACGCTTGTTTATTTTCCTGCGTGTTTAATCCCTGTAATCGGACCGCTTGCCGTATCAATCTGGTTTGGTCTGGTTGGTAATAAATGGGCTTGGAACTCAAAAAACTGGTCAAGTATAGAAGAATTTAACCAAACTCAGAAGATTTGGGTTAAAATATGGTTTATTCTTTTTGTTTTGGGCTTGATAATAAGTGCAAAAATCTTTTTGATTTTATTTTTGGTATCAAATATAAGTATATAAAGTTACGCCGATATAGCTCAGTTGGTAGAGCAACTCATTCGTAATGAGTAGGTCAGGGGTTCAAGTCCCCTTATCGGCTGTCTTTTGTCGTTGTTTAAGTTTAATCTAGGGACTTATCACCCGTATTTTCCTCCTGTCGGTCGTTATACCGATTCATAAAGATTTAAATTCTTAATTTTTTGTAATATTTGTTAAAATGCTAGCAAAATTTGTGTCGTTTTTGTATTATAAACAATGTAGAAAAGTTAGGATGGTTTTAATATGATTAAACTTCAAAATGTACCCCGGTTATCAGTTTTTAGTTTTACACAGCAGGCAGCCCCTCAAAGAAGTGCTTCAATAAATAATAATCTTGAACGTTCACCGCAGCGAGATAGTATCAGTTTTACGGGTAAAATAAAAAAAGAAGAGCCGGAAGAAATTCTGCCTATTATTGATTTAGATGCAGCAGATGTAGTCGAAGTTGATGACGCAGATATTGTTTCTGTTGATGAAAGTACTGATTTTTATGAGTTAGAAGAGCAGGAAAGACGTTTGCGTGAAGAAAGAGAAGAAGATGAACGCAGGCAACGTGAAGAACAAGAATTAAATGATGATATGCTTTTTTATGGTGCCGTTTTACCCTCTATGGCAATAGCCTTGGGTGATGTTTCAGATGCAGAAGATACAAGTTTTGATGACCCGCTTAAAGATAGTTTTAATAATGATGATTTATATCCGCAAGATGATGATTTTTCATCGTTTGATGATGGTTTAAATGATTTTGACGATTTTGGATTTTAGTAAAAAATTTCTTCTTTTTGCTTTTACATCATGTTTTTTGTAGAATAATCATGCTGTAGCAGTTAAGAAGGAGAAAACTTATGAAAAAATCAATTAAAGACCTTGGAGATATCAAAGGTAAACGTGCTCTTATCAGAGTTGATGTTAATGTGCCTTTGGATGCAGACAAAAACGTTACTGATGATACACGTATTCAAGCAATTTTGCCTACAGTTAATTTCTTAAAAGAAAAAGGAGCTAAAATTATTTTAATGGCTCACTTAGGCAGACCAAAAGGTGAATGGAACCCTGAATTTTCATTGGAACCTGTTGCAAAATATATGTCTAAAGTTTTAGGAGAAGACGTATTATTTGTAAAATCACCGGTAGGAGAAGGTGCAGATAAAGAATTGGAAGCTTTAAAAGACGGACAGGTTGCTTTGTTGGAAAATATTCGTTACTACAAAGCAGAAGAAGCTAAAGATGATGATATGACATTTGCAAATGAACTTGCAAAATTAGGTGATTTCTATGTAAATGATGCATTCGGTGCAGCTCACAGAAAACACACATCAACTGCTAAAGTTGCTCATATCTTAAAACCGGCTGTAGCAGGTTTGTTAATGGAAAAAGAAATCAGATGCTTATCTCAAGCACTTGATAATCCTGTAAGACCATTCACGGCTGTTGTTGGCGGTGCTAAAGTTTCTTCTAAAATCGGTGTTTTAGAAAACTTGATTGACAAGGTAGATAACCTTATTATCGGTGGCGGTATGGCTTATACATTTGTAAAGGCTAACGGCGGAAAGATTGGTAATTCTATTTGTGAAGATGATCAAATGGAAGTTGCTAAAGCTATTGAAGCTAAAGCAGCTGCTAAAGGTGTAAAACTTGTTATGGCAACTGACGTTTTGGTTACTGATGATTTCTCAGGCAACGGAACAAATAAATTTGTTAAAATTAACGAAATTCCTGATGGATTTGAAGGTGTTGACGCAGGTCCTGAGTCAAGAAAAGCTTTTGCAGAAGTTCTAAAATCTTCAAAAACAATTCTTATGAACGGTCCTGTAGGTGCTTTTGAAAACCCTAAATTTGCTGAAGGTACAAAAGCTGTGTTAGAAGCTATTGTTGAAGCTACTAAAAACGGTGCAGTTTCAGTTATCGGCGGTGGCGATTCAGTTTCAGCTGCTAAGAAATTCTGTAAGGCTGAAGATTTTACCCACGTTTCAACAGGCGGCGGCGCTTCATTAGAATTTATTGAAGGTAAGGTTTTACCTGGCGTTGCAGCTCTTGATGAAGCATAAGGGTAAGTAAATTATTCGAAAAAAGACAGAAGTTTTAACTTCTGTCTTTTTTTAATTCGTCAATAAGATTATTTATTTGGTCCTGAAGCTTCTCAATCAATTAAATTAGGACAAGATATGAGAGATGATTATGAAGATGATTTAGAGTGCTATGCAGAACTTAGCAAACTGCATTATAATGAACATGTAAGAAACGGTGCTGAGAAAATGCTTAAATTACTTGAAAATAAGATTTATGAATATTTAAATATTTAATTGACCGATATTTGATTTAATGATTTAATTAGTGTATGAATTATATATTCTATTTTTTGGTAGTTTTTTCAATAATAATAGGGGCAATAAATGGAAGATTGCAGGATGTTATTAATGCGGTAATGTCAGGTGCTGAATTATCCGTAAAAATTGTAATATCTTTAATCGGGATAATGGCGTTTTGGCTCGGGATTATGAGAATTGCCGAAAAATCAGGACTTATAAGGTTTATTTCAAAATGCTTACGTCCGATAACTAAGGTTTTATTTAACGAATTACCGCCTGATTCTCCTGCGGTTGGTGATGTTGCGATGAATTTTACGGCAAATGCTTTTGGACTTGCTAATGCTGCAACACCTTTCGGGATTCGGGCAATGGAAGAGATGCAGAGGGTAAATAAAAATAAGGATACTGCAAGTAATTCTATGTGTTTGTTTTTAGGAATGAATACGGCGGGGTTTCAGCTAATCCCGACAACGGTTTTGGCAGTGTTGGTTGCGGTCGATTATAAAAATCCTACAGAAATTATAGCTCCGACTTTTTTAGTAACCTTAATTGCATTTACATCAGCAATTATAATGGCGAAAGTTGCTCAATATTTTACATCAAGGAGTACAAAAAATGACTAAACTCCTTAATATAGTTTCACTTTGGGCGCTGCCTGTAATCTTATTAACCGTTTTAACCTACGGGATTGTAAAAAAAGTTCCTGTATATGAAGAGTTTACGGAAGGTGCAAAACGGGGTGTTAAGGTTTCGTTTAAGATTTTACCGTATTTAATTGCGATAATTGTCGGGATTTCAATGTTAAGGGCAAGCGGTGCTATTGAAATGCTGGCAAACTTTCTGGCTCCTGTTTTGACAAAGTTTAATATTCCGTCAGACATTTTGCCGTTGATGATAGTTCGTTCATTATCGGGTTCGGGTGCGTTGGGAATATTTTCCGATATTGCAAATTCATCAGGACCTGATGCGTATTCTACAAAGCTTGCAGCTGTAATGCTCGGCAGCAGCGAAACAACATTTTATGTTCTGGCTGTTTATTTTGGGGCGGTCGGAATTAAAAAAATAAGGTATGCTCTTGTGATTGGTTTGTTGGCTGATTTTATCGGAATTGTTGCGGCAATTTCGGTGTGTAACCTGATGTTTGCATAGCATCAAGCCAGCTTTGAGTATATTCGAAGATTTCATTTTGAACGATTTCTCGGACAACAATTGCATAATTTATATTAATGCAGTCGATTTTTTTTATCTCTTCTATTTTGTAAGCTTTACTTCCGCAGTTGTGGCAAAAGCTGTCTTCAGGGACAACTTCGCCGTTACGAATAGTTGCGCGCTGTTTTACGCCGCAACAGGCACAGCGCGCTATATACCAATGATTTTCTACAAGTTCCCCGCAATCGGGGCAGTATGCTATATCGTCTTCTAAGGGTACGTTCGGGTGGTTGCATTTTTTATTAAATTTAAAAATATCACTCCATTGCATACCTTTTTTATAATGATTGGA
>CAMDYM010000031.1 GCA_945910425.1 uncultured Candidatus Melainabacteria bacterium
TAACCCACAAGGGCGGTCGATTTCCAATCCAAAAAGCCGACTAAAGTCGCACGACAGGGTTTGCCCGTGAACGGATTTATCACCTGAAACGCCAGTTTATGCCCATCAGCGACAAGAATATCACCGACATCCAAAAGCGATGCGTCGCGTTTGATATATGGTTCAACCTTATCGGACAAGGCTTTTTCACCGTCTCTGGCAAGCACCCATTTGTCGTAATTGTTCGCCTTAAACCACTTTACATATCTGCGGAAAGTCGCGTCTGCAGGGATAAAATTCTGTCCTTGTTCTTTTAATTTGTATTTAGTGAGGGCGGTGGCTTTGCCGATAGAAATACGGTTTGGGTGCAAAAGCAGCCCCATAAAGATTTTTATTTCTTCGTCGGTCAAAGTGGTTCTAAACTCACCGATTTTGGAATATCTGTATTGCGGAAGAAGTTTTTCATAATCTTCGGAACCATCGAGCATTGCGTTCCAACGATGGAGCGAACCGCGGGAGACTTTGCCCAAAACCTGACGCAAATGCGAATCTGTCGTGTTGTGCAATTTGACAAAATCATAATCTGCTTGGATTTTGATATTCGATTTTTGGCGAAACTCAAGCCATTTGTGGACTAAATCGAGCCTTGCAAGTGCGATTTGCTTTGCTTTTTCTGGTACGTATGTCATATTTAAAAATCCTTACACACACATTAATCGCTCTTGTTGAGGGAAATATCAAGTCCTAAGTCTCAATCTCAAAGACATTTCGACACATCTTAAGTTGTGAGACAAATTATTCTTGCACTTTTTTGCACTAAATTGCACTCGGGGGAAAGTCGAGGTGGTGGGGAGTTTTGGTTGTTTATTGCAAAAAAATTAAAAATTTGGTGCAAAATAGTGCAGGAATAGAGACAAAAGTGCAAAAAATTGATCCGTAAATCTCAACATTAAAAAATCGCCTCTATAGGCGATGGTGTGAGCGATTGGGTTAAAGAAGCCGCCATCCAAAAGTCTCTAATACATTATATAGGTCGCATTTACTAATGCGACAACAAAATTTCTCATTTCATCTGGCACTTTTTCTCAAACTGTAAGTCAAATGTGAAGGACGATTAAGTATCGTCCGAAGGAGAGGGAGCCGCAAGCTCAAAGAGGGATTGTGGAAAACCTGAACACAATCACGATTTGGTTTTGTAAAAAACTGCATGCGGGGAATTATCTGTGAAAAGACAAAAAAATAGCAAGGGAGAGATTCGAACTCTCGACCTCACGGGTATGAGCCGTGCGCTCTCACCAGCTGAGCTACCTTGCCTCATTTCTTATAATTTTCCAACGGCTTTTAACCGCGTATAATAATTCTTACATAAAAATAAAAAATTTTCAAGTATTTTTCCTATTATATATAAAATTTTATCAATACGGAAATATTATTAAGCTTAATCATTATTTTTTGTTTATATTATATATTGGAGGATAAATTATGATAGATAACAGAATTGATGAAATTATCAGATACGTCGAGAAAGGCTACTCAATACGTAAAATAGCAGAAAAATTACAAATAAGTACACACACCGTTAAAGCGCTAATTGCATTATATAAAAATAAAAAAAAGATTGAATTTCTGATTATCGAAAAACCCTGAAAAATTCAGGGTTTTAAATTATCGTTTTGCAGTTGTTTTAATTATATGCCAGCCAAATTGTGTCCCGACAGGATCAGATATTTGTCCGGGTTTTAAATCAAACGCGGTATCTGAAAACGCTGAAACCATTTGCTTACGATTAAAAAAACCTAAATCCCCACCTCTTTGACCTGACGGGCATAGTGAATATTGCATTGCCGCATCTTCAAAAGTAATCTCGCCTTTCATAATCTGTTTTCTTATTTTTACAGCCTCCGGACGAGTTTTTACCAAAATATGACTTGCTCGAACTTCATGAATATCTACGGGATTCAAAAAACTTGCATATGAACCAAGCCCCATAAAAAGCACTACAAGAAATGTAAAAACTTTTATTATTAATTTCATAAATTTTATCCTCCTATATTTTACATAAAACAAAAATTTAAATATTACAATTGTACAGATCTTAATACAAGATAATATCTGTAATTACCCCAATAAACTATTATCGAAATGAAATTATTATCCAAATCTGAAGCTTCCAAATATGTATCAGGAATAGGTTTTCGCTTAGAGCTGTCAAAATGTTTCCCGACAAACTTTAAAGCTTTTTCACGAATTTGTTGAACTTTCGTCATTTTAATCTGCGGAAGATTATTTTTATAAAAATCCATAGGAACCATTTCTTTTTTATAGCACGGAACAATATATTTAACTTTTCCTGCTTCTTTAAACAACATAAACCAATCACCATCATGCTCACGCGGAGTCAAAAGGTAATACCCCGGGTCAATTTTTACGGTTTTAAAGAACAAGGGTGCTGTAAGCCTAAATAAAGGATAAGGCGACCATGTTGAATACATCGTGTCCTGATATTCTCCGGGGTCAATATTATGGACATATTTAAACTCAGGTACAGGCATAATTCGATACATCTCTTCTATATCAATTTCCTGCGTATACTCATCATCTGTTATTTCCTGACTATTAACATCTTCAGGATAAGACACGCTTTGAGGTTCCGCCATAACAGCAGAAAAAGAAAATAATATTAAAAATAAAGCTGTAAAAAACTTTTTCATACCTTGATTTTAATATTATTTAAACAAAAATCAATCATTCTTATAATTGAAAATAGCAAAATTTAACAAACATGGTATAATACAATTATGAACGATATTGAAAAAAACTACGAAGATTTTATTTCAACGGTAAGCCACGAACTGAGAACACCTTTAACATCAATTCGCGGATTTTCGCAAACTATGCTTGCCTCTTGGGATAAGCTTGATGAAGACAGCAAAAAAAAGTTTATAAAAATAATTGAAGAACAATCTAACAGACTTATTCATCTTGTTGAAAATATGCTTTCTGTTACAAAATTACAAGGGGCAAACAACAATTTTATATACAATGAAATCAATATAAAAACCCCGATTGAACAAGTTATAACACTTGTAAAAAATCAATATCCGACACATAGATTTGAATTTAATTACAAGAAAAATTTACCAAATATTTTTGTTGATAAAGATAAATTTCAACAAATTATGACAAACTTAATAGAAAACAGTGCAAAATATTCGGTTGATAATTCAACAACAAAAATTACAACATCAACGGAAGGGGAAAACGTTGTAATAGAAGTTATAAATCTTGGAATCGGAATAGATGAAAAAGATTACGAAAAGATTTTCACAAAATTTGCTCGAATAGATAACCCGTTAACAAGAAAAGTTCAAGGCAGCGGATTAGGATTATATATTACCAAAAATCTTACAGAAAAAATGGGAGGGCAAATCTCGGTTAAATCAACTCAGACAGGCAATCCAAATATAAGTGAGATAACTTTTAAAATTCTTCTTCCGATAAAAACAATCGAAGAACAAGCGAGGATAAAATGCAATCAGTAACATTAATCATCGATAAAAGATTAGAACTTTCGACAAAATATAAAAAACTTTTGGAAACTGATACAAACAGTGTAATTATCTCAAAAGATTTAATTACATCAATAAAACTTATCCAAGATAAAGAACCGGATTTGATAATCATTTCAGACAGTTTTGATAATGAGTTATCGGATTTTTGCAAACAGGTAAGAGCATTAACTTACAATATGCGCCCTGTAATTGTTGCACTGTCAAAATCTGCTGATTTTAATGACAGAATAAAAGTTTTAGAAAGCGGAGCTGATGATTTTCTATCTGAACCTGTTAACACAGAAGAATTTAAAGTCAGAATGAATGCTCATCTTCGCAGGGAATTTGAATCAAATCTTGATACAAAACAACTACTGCCAAACAAGAATTACACAATGCGCGCCCTTAAACGTGAATTATCAGATAACAGCAGTTGGGCTGCATTATATATAAGTATAGAAAATTTTGAAAGTTACAAAGAAGCATACACCAGACTTGCTTCTGATAAATTATTGCAAACATACTGCGCAATTATTCAAGCTTCATTAAATGAAAACGATTACCTTGGCGAAATTAATGAAAACACATTCCTAATATTAACAGACACAATAAAAGCAGAGCGTCTGGCAAGCTTTTTAACGTTTGCATTTGACTCTGTTGCTACAAAGTTTTACGCAGAACACGATTTAGACAGAGGTTATATGATTTTGCAGGGAGATGAATTTGCAGGCAGACGTGCAAATTTTGTTCATTCAACTATCAGCATTGTAACTAATGAATTTACCAAATATAAAGACAGTGCACAAGTTTTAAACAATCTTATCCAAATCCATAAAATGGCAGATTTACCGAACAAGTCAAACTACCTTATGGAACGCCCGAAAATCGAAGGACAGGATTCTGTTTTTGAAAAAGAGTACAACAACAAAATTCTTATATTTGAAACAGATGATGCCTTAGGAACTCTTTTACATACAATTTTAAACCTTCAAGGGTATCAGGCTCAAATTATTAATGAGTATACAATTCCGACAGAAGACGAAATTCCCGCATTAATAATAGTTGACGCAGGGGATTTGGAAAAGAAAAACGGGTTAAATCTTTGTTATTCATTAAAACAACAAGACAACTTTAAAAGTTCAAAGATTATCGTAACATCAATAATTCACGATAAAGAACTTATCTTAAACACAGGTGCTGACTTATATTTGCCAAAACCTTACGACATACCTCAGTTAATAAAATGGGCAGATAATTTCATAAAAGAATTTAACAATTAACCTAAAATATCTTCCAATATTTCGGCGTTGCGGGAAGCATTTTCAAGCTGCTGTTTTGACGCTCTGCGCATATAATTTCTTAAAGCTTCTCTAATAAGTTCACTTCTTGAACAGCGTTCAGTATCAGCAAGTCCGTCTACTTTATTTAAAAATTCATCAGGCATAGTTACCAGAATCTTAGCCATGTCATCCCAACCTTTCTTGTTCAATATAATAACATAGCAAATTTATTTTATCAAGCAACAAACTATTCATATTATCACCCCTAATCGGGTATTGTAAAAAGCTGTTAAAGAAATAAGATTAATTTGAAAGGAGCTAATATGGAAGAAAATCAAAACTACAAAGAAGAAACAGTAAAAGTGAAAGAAGAATACCGTCCTACGTGTTCAAACCACCCGTTAATGAAAACATTATTAATAGGATTATTAATCTTTTTAGGAGCATATTGTGCATTTTACGTTGTTGCAGATTGGCATTTTAAAAGGATGCTTGAACCACAGTTTATAACTCCTGCAAAGATGGAACACCGTATATTTAAAGATATGCGACAAATGGAAAAAATGTTTAATAAAGAAACAAAGGATTTTTCTCATAAAAGTGCCCATGTTATTCACCTTGAACAAACAAAAGACTTTTACAAAGTTATTATTGATTTAAGAGCATTTGATAACAATGAAAACAACGTTCAAGTAACAACAAACGGTAATATTTTAACAATCAACGGCCGTTCAATAAGAAAATCAAAAAACAATGAGCAGATTTCCGAATTTCAACAACACTATATGTTCGGGAACAACGTAAAACTTTCTGATTTAACAAAAGAAGCCAAGGGAAACTTTTATATAATAACAATACCAATTGGCGAAGCTAACATCGATGAAAATGAAGATTAAAATAAAATGCGGCGGATGACAATCTGCCGCATTTTTGATAAAATAATCTTATGAAGATATTAGGAATAGACCCGGGAATGGCAATAGTCGGATACAGCGTCGTCGAGTTTGACGGCAAAAATATTAACCTGCTAAACTCAGGTTCAATCCAAACCCAAAAAGGTACAAGAGAATCTTCAAGACTCTTGGAAATCTTTAACGATATGACCGCACTTATTGAAAAATACAAACCTGATATTTGTGCAATAGAGAAACTATTTTTTTTCAGGAACCAAACAACCGTCATGCCTGTTGCACACGCTCGCGGAGTAATCTTAACCGTACTTGAAAAATACAAAATTCCAATTTATGAATATACCCCGATGGAAGTAAAACAAATCCTGACAGGTTATGGACGAGCAAGCAAAAAAGAAGTTGAACAAATGGTAAAACTTAGTCTTGGTACAGAAAAATTACCAAAACTTGATGACACCATAGATTCAATTGCAATCGCAATTTGCTATACAAGAAGCCCCAACTCGTTTAAAAACTAATATTAGAATCAACTATCTCAGTTATATTTACCTCAAAAATTTCAGATAAGTGCTTTAAATACAAAAATGTAGGGTTAGCTAACCCGCGCTCAAGCTTGCTGTAATAACTTTTGTCAATATTTAATTTATCAGCAATATCATCTTGTGACAAATTTTTTAAATTACGCAAGGCACTGTTATTTATGTTGATATAAACGGATATAAAAATAAACCAAACCGACTTGGGTATGACTTTTTCGCTTTTGAAATAATAGACGGCGCGTTATATGCTATGGGAGATATTGTAACAACATTTCCTGATAATAAAGACAAGAATTGTAGCTGCTCAAAAGTTGGTACAGGAATGACCTGCACAGCTAGAGCAAAAAACAATTCCGAATACTTTAAAATGGTCGTAAAAAATTATAAGTAAGCTTATGAGTCTATAGGTTGATAAGACGATAAGTTCTTTACAGTTAATTATTTCCTTATTCCCTTATTGACTTCGGAATTTTATCAATGATAAAATGTTTTAAGATATGAACAAAACTTTAGTAAAACAAATTATCATATTAAGCCTTATCCTTGGCGTAATTTTAGGGATCCTGACGCCTATTCCTTATGTTGGAATGGTTGCACTTATTTTAATTTTACTTTTTACAGCACCTGCGGTTATGGTTTATACGATTATGGACGGGAAATTTGATTTAACATCAATTGTCGACAGCATAACATTTGGGGCTTTAGCAGGTTTTTGTGCAAACCTGACTTTTTCATCTGTTTTCACGCTGATTACATGGATTTTGGCTGTCGGATTTAAGATTACACCGAACCTGTTTTTATCTGCAATGATTACAAATTCGCCTGCCTGGCTTTTAATAACATTTATCATCTTTATCGGCGTACTTTGCGCAACAACTAACGCTTTTACAGGACTTGCAACCCATTATATAATAGATTTTATAAGAGATATGTATGAAAAAAGGACTAAATAAAAATGGCTGAATTTACATCAAAAATAAGAACAATCGAATGGATTGACACATATTCAAGAATGGTTGACCAGACAAAATTTCCAGAACATTTTGAATACGTTAACATAACAAACGGTCAGGACATGTTTGACGCTATAAAAACAATGATAGTACGCGGAGCACCTGCTATCGGGATTGCGGGAGCTCACGGGGTTGTACTTTACGCTCAGGAACTTGCAAAACAAAATTTTTCACGTGAAGAATTTATATCAAAACTTTTAGAAAAAGCCGATTATATGGCAAGCGCGCGCCCAACAGCAGTAAACCTGATGTGGGCAGTCGAAAAGCAAAAAGAAATTATTCAAAATTCTACAGGTAATATAAAAGAGCTTATCGAAAAATTAAAAGAAAACGGTAAAAAACTTGAACTTGAAGACATTGAAATCAACAAAAAAATCGGAGATTACGGTGCCGAAGTTGTACCAAAAGGTGCGACGATTTTAACTCACTGTAACGCAGGAGCTTTAGCAACTGTCGGATACGGAACAGCCTTAGGTGTTGTTCGTTCTGCGTTTGCAAACGACCCAACGGTACAGGTTTTTGCTGATGAAACAAGACCTCGCCAACAAGGTGCAAGAATTACCACGCTTGAACTTACAATGGACGGAATTCCTGTTACACTAATTACTGACGGGATGTGTTCATATTTTATGAAAAAAGGAATGATAGATATGGTTTGTGTCGGGGCTGACAGAATTGCCGCAAATGGGGACGCCGCAAACAAAATCGGAACATACACTGTTGCAATTGCAGCAAAATACCATAACATACCATTCTATGTTGCAGCACCTTTATCAACTATTGACACAAGTATAAAATCAGGAGATGATATTGTCATTGAAGAACGTTCACATAAAGAGGTTACACACATCAACGGAAAACCGATTTGTGCTGAGGGTGTTAATATAATTAATCCGGGGTTTGACGTAACTCCGCACGAACTTATATCAGGAATTATCACAGAAAAAGGCATCCTGCGTCCTGATTACACAAAATCAATTGCTGAAGCATTTATAAAATAAAGGAATTAAGACGATGAAAAAATTAATTATTGCAGTTACTGCATTCTTTTTACTGACAAGTATCGGCTCATTTGCCGCCGACGAACCGAATGTCGATTTTGGTCCGTATATGCGTGATATGCAAAGAAATATCAAACTGAACTGGGAACCTCAAAAGCTTGGACATTCCACTCAAACAACGGTTTTTTATTCAATAAAAAAAGACGGAACTCTTAAAAATGTTTCAATTTATAAAAGTTCAGGCGATAAAAAAACAGACTTAGCTGCAATAAAAGCTGTAAAAAAGACAAAATTTAAACCGCTACCGACAGGATTTGATAAAGATTCTATTGATGTTCAATTCACATTTGATTATAACGTATATAAACAAAACGGAAAACAATAGGAGGGAAGTATGAAAAAAGTATTATTATCAGTTATCACATTATCAATACTGACACTCGGAGTCCCTGCATTTGCAGGAACCCACGGTACAAACGGAAATGTAAGTGCTAAATCAATTGGAGCCGGAGCATTATCTTTGCTTATTTGGCCTGGAATTGGTCAAGCTGTTAACAATCAAGCTTATGAGAAAAACCTTACTCACGCATTATTGGGATTGACCGGAGTATTCAGAATTTGGTCTTGCTATGATGCGGTTGTAGACAGGCAAGGCGGAGTTTGGAAAAACAGAATTTAATCACTTTGAAAGTCGGATTTTTTATCCGGCTTTTATTTTTGCTTTACTTTTTACCTTAAAGTTTTATTATTAATATACTTAAGGGAGAAATTATATGTACAATCCAAAATCAACTAAAGCAGAAGAGTTTATTGACCATAACGAGGTATTAGATACTTTAAAATACGCACAGGAAAATAAGAATAATATTGAACTTATTGATAAAATTTTAGAAAAAGCACGTCTTGGGAAAGGCTTATCTCACAGAGAAGCAGCAGTATTATTGGATTGTGAAATTGAAGAAAAAAATCAAGAAATTTTTGAACTTGCAAAAAAGATTAAACAGGATTACTACGGTAACAGAATTGTACTTTTTGCACCGTTATATTTATCAAACTATTGTGTAAACGGTTGTGTATACTGCCCGTATCACGCTAAAAACAAACATATTCCGCGCAAAAAAATGACACAGGAAGAAATAAGAGAAGAAGTAATCGCGCTTCAAGATATGGGTCACAAGCGTCTTGCAATAGAAACAGGCGAAGATCCCGTTAATAATCCGATTGAATACGTATTGGAATCACTTAAAACAATATATTCAATCCACCACAAAAACGGAGCTATTCGCAGAGCAAACGTTAATATTGCCGCTACAACGGTTGAAAATTACAAAAAACTAAAAGAAGCAGGTATAGGCACCTATATTTTATTCCAAGAAACCTATAACAAAGAAAGCTACGAACGCCTACACCCGACAGGACCAAAACACAATTATGCATACCACGCGGAAGCAATGGATAGAGCAATGCAAGGCGGAATTGATGATGTGGGGTTAGGTGTTTTATTCGGATTGGAACTATACCGATATGAATTTTCTGCACTTTTAATGCACGCAGAACACTTAGAAGCAGTTTACGGGGTCGGACCGCATACAATTTCCGTTCCTCGTATAAGAAAGGCTGACGATATTGACCCGTCAACTTTTGATAACGGAATTGACGATGATACATTTGCAAAAATTATTGCCTGCATAAGAATAGCGGTTCCATATACGGGAATGATAATATCAACCCGAGAATCTCAAAAATGCAGAGAAAGAGTTTTACAACTCGGAATTTCACAAATAAGTGGCGGGTCAAAAACAAGTGTTGGCGGTTACGCTCATCCTGAAAATGAAACAGAAGAAGATACCGCACAATTTGAAGTAACAGACAGAAGAACGCTTGATGAAGTTTTAAAATGGCTTATGGAACTTGGTTATGTACCGAGTTTTTGTACGGCTTGCTATCGAGAAGGCAGAGTAGGCGACAGATTTATGGCAATATGCAAAGAACAACAAATCCATAACTTCTGCCACCCGAACGCTATTATGACCTTAAAAGAGTATTTGGAAGATTACGCATCAGCTGAAACAAAAAAAGTCGGAGAAGAGCTTATAAAAAAAGAACTGGCAAAGCTTGCAGACAAAAAAGTTTATCCTGTATTAAACGAAAACCTTGAGAAAATTTCCCAAGGTCAACGTGATTTTAGATTTTAGTACTTCGTACTGTACTTTACTATTTCTGCCTGCGCACCCAGTAGGTTGGGCTTTCAGCCCAACAAAATAATGATTGATTGGGGTAAAACCCCAACCTACTATTTCTTATTTATTTTGCTGCCCTTTTCACCCAGCATTCCAGAACCTTTAACGGAGAACGGGTTATCGCAAGCGCCCAAGACGGTACGTTTTTCGTTATAATTCCGCCTGCTCCGACATTTGCACCCTCATCAACTGTTACAGGGGCAACAAGTACAGAATTTGAACCGATTTTTACATCATCTTTTAAAATTGTTTTTGACTTAACTTTAGTAAGCGGGTTGTAATTTGCCGTAATCGTTCCCGCGCCGATATTTACCCGTTCGCCAAGCTCGGCATCCCCGATATAAGACAGGTGTCCGACGTTTGTGTTTGAAGAAATTTTTGCCTTTTTAACTTCGACAAAATTACCAATTTTAACGTTATCCAAAACTTCAACCCCACCTCTTAGATGTGCGCAAGGTCCGATTTTACAGTTTTTACCGATAGTATTTTTACCTTCAATATAAGTTGCAGGATAAATTATTGTATCTTGTCCAATTGTAGTATCTTCGCTAATCCATGTTGACTCAGGGTCAACAATCGTAACCCCTTCTGTCATATATTTTTCAAGGTTGCGACGATTCATCATTTTTGTTGCCTGCGCAAGGTTTAATCTTGAATTAATCCCAAAAATCTCATCATTGTTTTCCAAAATATAAGCATTTACACTCAACTTTTGAGCTTTTCCCCAAGAAATAATATCTGTCAGATAATATTCACCCTGAGCATTGTTAGTTTTTAATTCTCCAAAAGCCAATTTTACTTTACCCCAATTCAAACAGTAAATTCCTGCATTAACCTCTTTAACAGCTTTTTGAACAGAATTTGCGTCTTTTTCTTCAACAATACATTTTAAAGAATCGTCATTTTCTCTTATAATACGCCCGTAACCGTATGGATTATCAAAAATCGTACTCATAACGGTAATATCAGAACCCTTTGACTTGTGAAAATTAACAAATTCTTTCAAAGTTTCTTCTCTTACTAAAGGAGTATCTCCACAAAGAATTAAAACAAGTCCGTCATAATTTTCCAACTGCGGACAAACCATAGAAACAGCGTGTCCTGTACCGAGTTGAGGTGATTGAAGAACTGTTTTTGCGTTATCATAGTTAGTTTTTACAAAGTTTTCGACTTCATCTGCGTGATGTCCGACAATTACAAATTCTTCTGATACAAAGTTTTTGACATTATCCAAAACATATCCTAATAAGGTTTTACCCATAATTTCATGTAAAACTTTAGGTGTTGTTACAGACTTCATTCTTGTACCTTTGCCTGCTGCAAGTATTACTGCTTTTATATCCATAAATTTTCTCCTTTATATTTAATTTACATAATGTTGGGGTGAAACCCCAACCTACTTACTCACCCAAAATGGGCAAGAGAATATACATCTACCACTACTTTGCCCGCTGGAAAAATCCCGCAAGTTCTTTATGCGGAATAACTTTTGAAATAGTTCTACCGTGCGGACAGGTGTACGGCATCCTTGTTGTACGCCATTTTTTAATAATATCCTGCATCTGCCAGATTGATAACTTCGTATTAGCTTTCACTGCTGCCTTACAAGATGTTGTTATTAGAATTTTTTCTTCCAAATTATCAATATCACCTTCAATATTATCTAAAATATCTGCTAAGATATCTTTCGGGCTGGTTTTTGACAACAGTTGCGGAACTTTCCTGAATATCAGCTCATTATCACTCAAAAATTCTATACCGTAACCGAAACGTTCAAATTTATCAAGATTTTCTTTAAGTAATTCAATTTCGCTTGCCGAAACCTCAATAACATCAGACACAAACAGCATTTGGGAAACGATATTTTTTTCTTCTTTTAACTTTTCATAAATATACCGTTCTTCCGCGATATGCTGATCAACAATTTCTAATCCTTCTTCAGTATCTATAAGAATATAAGTATCATGGTATTGCCCGATGATATTATCTTTTTGCTCATTGTTATCAAACTCATCAGGTGTAAAAATTGACTGCTGATTTACAACAGAAGTCTGTTTTTGCTCCAATTTTTCCATCTCGGAATCTGTTATAAACATTGTGTCGCTTTTTTCATCAACATAAAAGTCTTTGTTTGAATTATTAACAGGAAATTCTATTACGCCGACAGGTTCAGAAATTTCCTCAACTTTTGAAGGAACAGAATATTTACCCCCTGCGCCAATTGGTGTTACATTTTTTTCAACATAATTTGCCAACCCTGCCTGAATTGCAGAATATATAAAATTATAAATCTGATTAGGATTTTTGTACCGAACCTCTTTTTTTGTCGGGTGAACATTTACATCTACATCACTTGTCGGAATTTCAAGGTTCAAAACAACAAACGGATATTTATTATTAGCCGTCAGGTTCCGATAAACCGTATCAATAGATTTTTGAAAAACAGGACACTTAACCCCGCGTGAATTTATATAAATATGATAATTTTTCTTACTTGAACGGGTATAATCAGGGGTACTTACAAATCCGCTAATCCTAAGCCCTGAAAGTTCATCAGACTTTAGAACTTCTTTTAAGTTATTTGTAACATCTGATGAAAAAACTTCCTTAATTGTCTGGGTCAGATTATTTTGTCCCGTTGTTTTTAAAACAGTTTTACCGTTTTTCTTAAGTTCAATTGCCACCGCAGGATGAGATAATGCAATAGTTTGAACAACTTCCTGAATATAAGAAAATTCGGTATTAGGGTTTTTCATAAACTTTAAACGAACAGGGACGTTATAAAATAAATCCTTAACATCCATAATTGTACCGACAGCGCAGCCTGTTTCAGATTCAAAAACTTCTGAATTTTCACAGCGAACTTTTTTACCTGTTTCAAAATCTTTTGTTCTTGTGATACACGTTAACTTTGCAATAGAAATAATACTTGCCAAAGCTTCACCGCGAAAACCTAACGTATGAATATCAAACAAATCATCGTCTTCCTGCAGCTTGCTTGTCGCATGTTTTGAAAACGCCAAAACTATTTCATCAGGATGAATCCCCGAACCGTTATCCGCAACCCTTATATCGCGGCAATCGTTTGTTATTTCAATACTGATTTTTTTTGCCCCGGCGTCAACTGAATTTTCTGTTAATTCTTTTACAACAGAGGCGGGACGCTCAATAACTTCACCTGCCGCAATCTGATTTATTAAATGTTTTGATAATTGCCTAATCTTTGCCATTTTACCCTCTAAATCCCTATTTCAATCTACATCAAACATAAAATCATCTAAATGTTTGATTACAAATTTGAAACATTTTTATAATATAAATCTGTACAAATAAAGACTTGGATAATCAGGGGGACATTTTGGTCAGAAAAGCAACATCAAATTTAAAACTACAGCCGAAAAAACAGGCAGACTTGCAGATTGTAAAACAACCTGAAATTAAAACAACAAAATACAGCGACATAAACCTAAAAAAATGGAAAGATTATGCGCATATTCTGACAGGCACCCTTTGGCAGTTTCCGTCAAGATTAAAACAGCACGGACACTCAAACGAGTACCACGGAAACTACATCCCGCAAATTGCACAACAAATGTATGAAAGATACACGAAGAAAAGCGATGTTGTTTTAGATTTGTTCTTCGGTTCAGGTACCTCCGGAATTGAAGCAATAAATATGAACAGACGTTGTATCGGCGTTGAATTAAAAGAAGAACTTGCAGAAAGCGTATCGGAAAAATTCACCCCGAAACAACTTGTAACAGATGTGAGAATAATTTGCGGAGATTCATCATCTGAGATTGTTAAAGATAAAATCCAGGCAGGACTTGATATTTTAGGCGAAGAGAAAGCTCAATTTTTAATGCTTCACCCGCCTTACGATGATATTATTAAATTCTCGGATAAAAAAGAAGACCT
Organism: uncultured Candidatus Melainabacteria bacterium; assembly: GCA_945910425.1. Taxonomy (GTDB): domain Bacteria; phylum Cyanobacteriota; class Vampirovibrionia; order Gastranaerophilales; family Gastranaerophilaceae; genus Zag111. The sequence continues at coordinate 14,433 of CAMDYM010000031.1, forward strand.
TTCAAACTGCGCAACAACAGAAGAGTTTTATGATATGTTTGAAAAAGTTGCCAAAAACGGCTACGATATGCTTGAAAAAGGTCGTTTTGCATGCCTGATAATAGGCGACAGCTACAAAAATTCAGAAGTTCAGCCTCTTGGATTTGAATGCATGAATAGAATGAGAAAACTTGGTTTTATTCTAAAATCAACCATAGTTAAAGATATTCAAGGTAACGAAAGAGGAAAAGGCAGAACAGCTAACCTTTGGCGTTATAGAGCATTAGCAGGCGGATTCAGCATATTCACTCACGAATACATTTTCGTGTTCCAAAAAGTTTAAACATATCGCATTTAAAAACGAAACGAAATTTACCCCCTAAGCATCATAACGCTTGAAGGATTTTTCAATAGATTTTGTTACCAGAGATTTTACTGTTTCATATTCCTGAGTCAGTGAAGAAATTTCTGTATCAAGATTTTTCATCTTCATATCCAAAGTTTGTTCTTTATTTTCGATACGTGTTTTTTCGGTATTATATTGAGCTTCAGCCCTTGCAATAGCTTCATCATCAGTAACTTCTCTAACCAATTTATCATTAGAGTAAGTGCTTTGATAATAAAAACCGTCATCACTGATTGAAGATATATATGCCATACCGTTTTTAAGCATTTCACCCATATATTCTTTACTGTCTATTTGAGCATTTTCAACCCAGCCTTTTGTACAAAGCATATTGAACAAAGTATCATAAAATGCTGCATAAACATCATCATCACCGTTATCAATTTCAGATTCTGAAGGAACAGTGAAAACAAAATCTTTATCTTTTGTTCCGTCATAAAGGTTTGAATCGGAAACTTTACCTTTGTCCCAATCATATTCAGAATTTTCAATTCCTTGCATATATTGAACATAAGATGTTAAGAACGCATCTGCTAAGTTAGATATATTGATTGCAACCGCAGTATGATCTTTACCGTCATCACCATTATCTTTATTCTTTGCAGAAAAAATAAATCCTAAATATTCATCTGATTGCTTACCAACTTTATTATATCCGGAAACATCACCACTATGGACTTTTTCCCCGACTTCTGTCATAACATCAGAGATTTTTAATCCACTTACAGAATCTTTCCATTCTGTCTTTTCATCAAGGTCAGTACCCCCTTTACCTGGGCCGCCCTTTTTACCGCCATCAACCTGAGCAATTTTTTGCAAATTCTCATTTGGCATAATTAAGTCATATAACTGATTATAAGCATATTGCAGTGCTGTATCATTCATATTTGCACCACCTAAAACTGCAGCAAATTGATCATACATCCAATCTAATACACCGCCGGTTCCTGCAATTTCTTGTTGTAATTGAGCTGTTTCATATACAGGAGTTTGCTCTGATCTGTTAGTAGTATAATGAAGCACAACATCACTTGTTAATAAGTCATGTAAAGAAAGAGCTACACCATTTTCAGGTTTATTGTTTTCAGTATCCTCATGTTCTGTAGCTTTTTTTACCTGAACATCATTAATCCATACTTCTTCTTGCGCATGGCGCCATTTCTCTTTAGAAGTACAATAAGATCTGGTATTCCAACCAAGTGCCATACCATAATCCTGGGTGGATTCAGTAGCTTGAGCTTTAATTCTATCTAATAATTCATCATAAGTTAAATCTTCATAAGAAGTTGATACAGAAATAGTATTACCAAGACCTAGAGAGTTTTTGTAAGTAACTGCTTGAATAGATGCAGCATTACTTGCACTGATAATATTAGTTGTAGCAAGTGCTTGGATAAACTTATTACGAACATCAGAAGACGGGGTACCCAGCAGACCTTCGGCAGGAATACCTGCTGCTCTTGCTGCTGTTGCATAAGCTCCGCTTAATATAACTCTGTCTTTATTATCTGTAACTAATTTCGGATAGTAATCATTATAAATTGAAGGTGTCATTAACAGTCCGTATGATAAGTCTAATTCTGCACTGTTTTGACCCTGATAATCATAAACTAATTTAGTCAAACTCAAAGCATTTTGGTAAGCTGTAGATACAGCTTCCATGTCACGAGAAAGTGATAGCTTTTGGTGAGATAAAGTCATAGACTGAAACTCGCAATCAGCTTTTCTGGATGTTATGGTTAACAATCTTGCTTGTGATGCCGCTAATCCCATTGCTTTCCTTTCATTTTACTCGCTTTTTCGTAACTTTTAAGTGCTTTCATGTACTATTACGGCTTTTCAAGTCAAAAACTTTAAAATTTTACCCAACATTTGTAACATAAGTTTACAATTCCAAAATCAGTATATTTAGGCTATTATTTAATTAGGTCAGACGATAAAAAGGGAGATAAATATAATATGAAAAAAAGAATCGGTATAGATGTTGGCGGAACAAACGTAAAAATCGCTTTAGTTGACGAAGGTGGTAAGATTATTTATTCAAACAGCGTTCCGACTTATGCCAAAATGGGTTATGAATACACAGTTAATAATATTAAACAGGCAATCCGTGACCTTATGAAAGAAACAAATACCGACTCTAAATCAATTGATGCTATAGGGTTTGACTTTCCGGGTCAAGTTGATTACCAAACAGGTGTGGTAAAACTTGCACCAAACATCCCGGGCTGGGTAAACGTTCCTATCGCACAGATGATTGAAGAAGAATTTCACATCCCGACAAGAATTGATAACGACGTAAGATGTGCAGCTTTAGGTGAATTAAAATTCGGTGCAGGAAGAGGATGTAAGAATTTTATCTGTATGACAGTCGGAACAGGAATTGGTTCAGGACTTGTTATTGACGGAAAAATCGTCCGCGGAGCAGCTAACGCGGCAGGTGAATTAGGTCATATCAAACTCCAAATGCAAGGCGGACCGTTATGCGGATGCGGCGACACAGGTTGTTTGGAAGCTTTCGCTTCAGGTCCTGCAATTGTCGCTATGGCTTACGATTATATCAAAGGCGGAAAAGCTGCAAAATTTAGCGAAATGGCAGGGGATGGCGAAATTACACCATATATTGTCGCAAAAGCCGCAGAAGCAGGCGACACTGTTGCAAAAAGGATTTTTGAAGTCGTCGGCGAATATATCGGAATAGGCTTATCAAGCGTAATTAACCTTCTTAACCCTGAAAAAGTCATTATTGGCGGGGGAGTAGCAGAATCAGGCGACTTACTGCTTGACCCGATTAGAAGAACTGTAAAAGAACGAGCAATGAGCGTTGCAGGGTCAACTGTTGAAATCGTAAAAGCAGAACTGGGAAACTCAGCAGGCGTAATCGGCGCAAGCATGCTTGTTGAAGGGGAATAAAACAGACGCAGCCCTCCCCGCCCACGCGTTGAGGGCTGTGAAAAACAAGGATTATTATGATTTATTTTTTCTATGGAGATGAAGAATTTAATATTTCTAATGAAATCAAGAAATTTAAAGATAAACTTGATAAAAATTTTCTTGAAATGAGTTACAAATATTACAATAATCCAAAATTTCCCGATTTGGTTGCAATATTAAAAACGCAGCCGATGATGTTTGGAAAAATGCTCATAGAAATTAACTGTTTGTCATACTTAAGCGGGAAATCATCTGAAGACAAAGGGTTTGATGATAAGCAAATCAAACAGATAACAGAAGCTCTTGATGATTGCAGTGAAAGCCTTGATATTATCTTTACTGCACAGTTACCGCCTGACAGTCAGAAAAAAATCGACAAACGTAAAAAATTCTTTAAATTGCTTTCAAAATACAATTCAAAAGAATTTTTACAAATACCCTCATACAAAACCGCAGAATTAGAATCCTGGATAAAGCAGCAGGCAAAAACTAAAGACTTAAAATTAACTGATGAAATTGCCTCCGCTATTCTTATTCAAGTCGGCGGGAATTTGCGGTTGTTAGACTCTGAATTAGAAAAACTAAAAATCTACGCAGGCAAAAATAATATTACAAAAGATATGGTAAAAGAAATCTGTGTAACAAATGAAGATTTGTTTATTTTCGCGGATTATCTTATGGCAGGGGACAGAAAAAAAGCTCTGGAAGAATATCAAAAACTTTTAACCAAAAAACATCCGCTTGAAATAATGTCTGTTTTACACACGCTTTTACATAGCAAAATCCAAATAAAAGCACTTTCAAATTCTCACAATCAGGATGAAATCGCAAAAATTATCAATATGCACCCGTATCGTGTAAAATTAGAACTGCAAAAATTAAAAAACACGTCAATAAAAAGTCTTGTAAAATTGAAAAAAAATCTGACCAATGCCGAATACAAAATAAAATCAGGGCAAGCGGGATTAGATTTAGACAAGGAGTTAGAGTTTGCAATATTACAATAATCAAATTACGGAAAAATTTCCAAAACTTCTGGAATATTTTAAAAACGGGATTTATGATGAAAATAAAAACATCAGCCACTGTCTTTTGCTTTGGGGTGCCGATATAACTTCTCAATGCGAGCTGGCATTAGAAATTGCAAGACTTTTAAATTGTAAACAAGACGGCGATAAAGACTGTGACTGTCTAAATTGCAAATGGATAAGAGAACAAGCCCACCCTGCCGTAAAAATCTATACAAGGCTTGATTTTAAGGAATCTGATTCACCAAGTGAAGAAGGAGAAAGTTCAAAAGGCAAAAAAAATATTAACATAAATCAGGCAAAAGCAATAATTAATGAACTTGCCGTAACAAGTGATTACCATAGGGTTTATATTTTCTGTGACAGAGATGAAGACGGAAACCTGCTTCCGCTAAACCAATCAAACTTTCCAGAAGCTACTTCAAACGCACTTTTAAAAACATTTGAAGAACCGCCCCAAAATACAACATTCATATTTCTGACAAAAGACCGCTCAGATATAATTTCAACCGTCGTATCTCGCGCACAATCATTTTTTGTTCCATCAACAGTTCAGGAAAACCATACTTACGAACTTGTGGAAAACATTATTACCAACTATTGGACAACCGACAGAAATAACGTTTTGGAATTTGAAACAAACTTATATAAACTTGCCGCAGAAAACGACAATACAGAAGTTTTAACACAAATCCAAAATTACATATTAAACGTTATTAAATCAAACCCTGAAAACAAACATCTTTTTTATAAATTATTACAGGATATGGAATCGGTTGAAGAGGCAAAACGCCAGCTTACCCTGACGCCTGCGATGAACCTGCAAACAGTAATAGAGAATTTAGCTTTCAAACTTATTTTAAATTAAACTACTTATGACAACTTCTTGCCTTATTCCAACCCAGCTTGTCAAAACAATGCCAGTAATCCATATTATTATTTTCTAATACCCACGCAGTACAGCCATACATATTACCTGATGAAAATCCCGGATAAGGTTCTTTGTTATTCGGGTCACAAGCCTTTTCAAATGTTATATTTGAATTCATTTTCCCCCATGGTAAAAGTTCATTTGCTGTCATATAAAAATTAAAAGTATTTAATCCGGGTTGCTGTTTTTTTCAGGTTCCAGTAAAACAGTTAATACTCCACAACTATTTCTTCTTGGATTATCACTTCTGGAACAAGTCGGGTCTAAAATTCTAAAAACTAAAGAAACTCCGTTGATTAGACGAACAACAGAAAAAACATTTTTACTACCATATGAAGTGTTCATTGGGGTGCATTTTCTTATGATTTCTGTCCCACTTTCAAGTCCCACACAATCATACGACAATTTTAAAAACGGTTTTATATTATTAGCAACATTTTTATGAGCATTTACATCATTTGAATTTGTACCCAAATCCCAACCGGAAAGATCACCATGTTCTTCAATTGCCAATCGGTAAGCCTGATATACCATCGAGTATGATTCTTTAAGTTTTGCAATTAAAGCTTTTTCACGCCACTTACTCATCAAATTAGGAATTGTCATCGCGGCAACAATACCGATTATCCCAAGAGTGATAAGTACTTCTGCCAATGTAAAACCTTTAAAATGTATATAATTTTTCATAATAGAAACCTCTTTTTTTACCTTATATATATAAATACTAAATTAAATTTCTAATTTAGTCAATTTATCAATACCTCATATTTCGTGTAAAAACTTCAAAATTATACTTAATATTTCTAAAAAGGAGATATTATGAATATAAGAACCGTTGTTGCAAAAAGATTAAAAATGCTGAGAAAATCAAGGAATTTAACACAAGAACAGCTTGCCGAGCTGGTAAATGTTGCACCAAGACATATTTCGTTTATTGAAACAGGAAGAAGCTTCCCTTCAGGGGATTTAATCGAAAGAATTTGCACGGTTCTTAATATTGAATTTACCGAATTGTTCTATTTTGATAAACAACCTGCTCGGGAAGAATTAATAAGCACATTAAACAATACAGTATCCTATCTTGATGATAAAAAACTGGAATTTCTTGTAAAAATGGCAAAAGAATTATAACAATTTGCAAAAACTTTTTACAGCATGGTATAATTTCTAGGCACAGAAGTATAAAAAGGATATTTATATGGAATACACAGAAATATTAAGACAAATCGCGCTTATAACAGCAGCATCATATT
>CAMDYM010000032.1 GCA_945910425.1 uncultured Candidatus Melainabacteria bacterium
ACAAAAAAAAGACCTCTGTCTGAGGTCAAGGTTGGTTATTTTTGGTTATGTTATAGTATTATGTCAGTTATATATTTGTAAGGTTAATTATTTTTTCTTTCTTGTACTTGATTAAATTACCCTCAAGATTTTGTTTTGCCTGTTTTGGCTTAAAGATTTACAAAACTTAACAAATTTAGTCCTATATTGTATTATCATGTATTTATGTGGGAGAAAATTAGAAAATTTATTCTATCTAAAATACTGAGAAAACACTATTATCGAACAGGGAAATGCAAAGGTTGCGGACAGTGTTGCACACATATTTACGTTAAACATTTTAAGCACGTATTAAAAGACGAGAAAGAATTTGAAAGACTTCAATACCTGCACAAGTTTTATTCAGGGTTAAAAATCATTGGCAAAGACGAGTTGGGCTTAATTTTTGAATGCTCTCATCTTGACCCTATCTCAAAGCGTTGTAAAATCCATTTTTGGCGCCCTGGGATATGCAGAAGATACCCGCAGGAAGAACTTTTCTCTATGGGTGGGACACTATCTGAAACTTGCGGATACAAAATGAAGCCGATTGTGCCGTTTAAAGACATCTTAAAAAAAGTCGAAAAATCCCACCCAATCCCTGCCCCTTCCCCATCCAGTGAAGGAAATAATTAACGTTAACGAACTTATTTCCTTATTCCCTTATAAAAAGATTAAACTTTCGTCCAATGTAATCATGCCTGATATCTTTTATATTAGTCATACAGACTAAATATAGGAGATATGTAACTTATGAAAAAGATTTTAATACCGGTAGCGATGCTAATATTTTTGTCAGCATCAATTCCTGCCAATTCAGCATGTCCGATAAATAAAGCAGGCGGGGTATGTAAAGCAGATATTGGAGCAGGAATAAACGACAAACTTCACGACAAAATTCTACCCGACAACTTAAATAAAATAATTCAGCCAAATAATACTATGAATAACCGCACAAACCTCGGACAGCCAAGCCTGCCTGAAAACATTAAAATGGAACCCGTCCGAGAAGAAACAACACAACCATATGACGCTAATTGTCAATTCGGAAACTGTATGAACAATCAAAATTCAGGTTCAAAGAAAAACGACTAAACCTTTCTTCTCCAGACTATATCCGAAATCTCCCAACCGTGTGTGACTAAATACTGCAAACAGAAATACCCGTCACCTCTTAGACAATTTGATTCAACTTCCTGCGGAGTTCTGTTATAACCAGCGGGAACTAAGCCCTGATCAGACCAAACCATTATATAAATATCTCGTCCAACACGGTTGGGTTTACCTTCGCCGTTTGCATCAAAATAGAAAGTAAGCCCGTCTGATGTGGTGTCTAATCCAAAAGATGCCATATCTTCTGCAGTATTTCCGTCAATATTAAACATTGTACCGTTTGTTATCTTAAAAGTAATAATATTACCTCCGATACCGTTGTTATTTTCATATTTCGGAGGATTACCGGTCATTGATTTTACAACACCCATTTTATGCCAGCAACCGGGTTTATTATAACAAACCTGCGAAACTTTTAAATGTGGAGCAATAAAAGAATCAAACCACTCTTTCATACTGGCATCACTTCCGTCAGATATTGCCATACTGTAAGAAACCCCGTCATCTTCGGCAAATCTCAAGGTCTGTTGAATTATTGAAAAATCTGCTTTAATCTGGGTTTCTAACTGGCGTTTTCTGTAATTTGACATTAGTGTCGGTACAGTCATTGCAGACACAACACCAATGACGCCGAGAGTGATTAATACCTCAGCCAACGTGAATGCCTTCAAATTCCAAATAAAATTCAGTTTCATAACTACTTTATTTAAGTATAAATTAAGTGGCGGATATTTTCAATATCCGCCACTTAATAAACTATCTTTCGCAAATTGTTCTGGCTACATGTACACCTGATGCTGATGCTTGAAGAAGCCCTCTTGTAACACCCGCACCGTCACCGATTGTAAACAAGTTTTTAACACCTTCTGTTTCAAGTTCATTTGTTAACTTAACTCTTGCTGAATAGAACTTAACTTCAATACCGTAAAGCAGAGTATAACGAGATGCCGTTCCAGGAGCAATCTTATCAAGTGCCTTAAGCATTTCAATAATACTTGTCATTTGTCTGTATGGAATTACCAAACTTAAATCACCCGGAGTTGCACAAGTTAATGTTGGAGTGATAACATTTGCCTTAATTCTTTCAGGAGTAGAGCGTCTGCCGTCTAATAAATCACCGAATCTTTGAACCAAAATTCCGCCGCCTAACATATTAGCTAACCTTGCAATATGCTGACCGTATTGAATAGGCTCTTTGAACGGTTCAGTGAATTTTTCACTAACTAAAAGTGCAAAGTTTGTATTCGGAGTTTTATAATTTGCATAACTATGACCGTTAACAGTTGCAATACCGTTATAGTTTTCCTGAACAACTTCGCCGTTAGGGTTCATACAGAATGTTCTAACCTCATCACCAAATGTCGGTGAATTATAAATCAATTTAGATTCATACAATTTTGAAGTCAAAGGCTCAAAAACAGGCGCAGGAAGTTCAACTCTAACCCCGATATCAACAGCATTATTAACCATACCGATTTTATGTTTTGCAAATTCCTGAGTCAACCAATCAGCACCTTCTCTGCCCGGCGCGATAATTGTGTATTCAGCAGAAATAACTTCTCCGTTATCAAGTTTTATACCTTTAACCTGTTCACATTCAACAATTAAAGATTGCGCTGAAACATTGTTTAAAATTGTAATTCTTTCATCAAGATAATCTTGCATGTTTTTTAGTACATCAAGACTTCTTTCTGTACCCAAGTGTCTTACAGGAGAATGAACAAGTTTTAATTCAGCTAAAACTGCCTGATGCTCAATTTCTTCAAACACCTTCATATCAGTACCGAAAACTTCTTCTGTTGCACCATATTTTAGATAAAGTTCATCAGCATAACCGATTAAATCTTCAGCCTGTCTTCTTGTCATATAATCAACAAGGTGTCCGCCAACATCAGGTGTAAGCGTTAATTTTCCGTCAGAAAAAGCACCTGCTCCGCCCCAGCCGCAAAGTAACCCGCAGCGGCGGCAGTTTACACATTTAGGTGAACCTTCTCTTATCGGACATTTTCTTTTTTCAATTCTTTGTCCTTTTTCTATTAAAACAACTTTCCAGTCGGGTTTTAATTTAGTAATTTCTAAAGCCGCAAAAATCCCCGCAGGACCTGCACCAATTATCGCTACATTATACATCGTTTTTCATCTCCGTTTTTGTCAACCGTTTAAGTATATAATGAACATTTTTTAATTTAAAGTCTTTGTTAATTTAAGTTAAAAATTGTCTGTAAAGCTCAGCATCAGAATTTCTTGCAACAGTTTTAGGCAAATATAACACCCCGTTGCGTTCGGCTATTGTTCTAATATTTGGAGATGCCGATATGATTACAACTTTTGAATTCTTATAATACTTATCATAAGTTTTTATTTGCTCTATAAACCATTCACCCGCAAGCTTCGGTAAAAAATCAGACTCCATCTGTAAATCCGTAAAAATAACATCGTAAGGTTCATCAATTGACGCTTCAATTTTTGAAACACCTTCACGGGCACTATTTGCACTATCAAGAACTAAACCTTCAATATTCAAATAAGTAATATTATTTTGATGAAATCTTATCCACCCCGGAACATCATCCACTATTAAAACTTTTTTCATAACAAATTTATTTTACACAAAAATACCAAAGTTTTTCAACCGGCAGGAGAATGGAAATTTTGTCAAAATCCGTTAAAAGAAATATTATGAAAACAAAAATTTTAACAACACTGATTACATTATTATTAATAATACCGAATACTTTTTGTAAAACCACACAAGAAGCCGTTGAATTTTTTAACAAATACGCGGATTTTGCAAATAACTACAACTCAGAAATTCTAAATATGTACTCGCCTGACGCCAAAATTATACGGGAAGTCGTAAAACCGACAGGTGAAACAGTTGATATTATTGTACCTTCAAGCAGATATTTTAAGGAATTGAAAATCGGACAAAAAACTGCTAAACTTAGAAGGTACAAAAATAAATACAGAAACATAAAAGCCACCAAAGTTCCAAACGGGATAAAAATAAGTGCCGAGCGCCAGCCCGCAAAAGAAACTTACTGGTTAAAAATGTATCAAATAGTACAAAATACAGACTCAGGATTTAAAATAACGGAAGAAATGATGCAAACAAAAGTCCAATCATTTTTAAAACACAAAGAAAAGAGTAACGAATGAACAAATTCAGATTTTTAACAGCAGGAGAAAGTCACGGAAAATGCTTAACTGCAATAATTGAAGGAATACCTTCAGGAATAACCATTGATACTGATTTTATTAATAATGAATTAAAACGCCGTCAACAAGGTTACGGCAGAGGTGAGCGGATGAAAATAGAAACCGACACCGTTGAAATAACATCAGGTGTAAGGTTTGGTAAGACAATAGGCTCACCAATTACTCTTGTTATACAAAACAAAGATTTTGAAGCTTGGAAAAAAATTATGAGCGTTGCCCCTGAAGATGTAACAGATGAAAAATCATTTTCAACCTTCCGCCCCGGACATGCGGATTACGCGGGAAGCATAAAATACGCCCATGAAGACCTGCGCAACGTATTAGAACGCTCAAGTGCCAGAAAAACCGCGATAGAAACCGCCGTCGGCGCAGTTGCAAAATTATTGTTAAAAGAACTTGAAATAACAGGCACTTCAAAAGTTACCCAAATAGGTTCAGCCTGCTGTCCTGCTGATTTTGAAGAAGAAGTCGACATTATGCGCGGGAAAGGTGACACAGTCGGCGGAAGATTTGTCGTAACCTATACAAATCTTCCTGTCGGACTCGGGTCTTACGTACACTGGGACAGAAAACTTGACGGAAAAATCGCACAAGCAGTAATGAGTATTCCTGCCGTGAAAGCGGTCGAAATAGGTTTAAACCCGAAAGGTAAATGCGGCAGCGAGTATCACGATGAAATGTTTATCGAAAACGGTGAAATCACAAGAAAAACCAACCACGCAGGCGGTATCGAAGGCGGAATGTCCAACGGTGAAGATATAATCGTAACAGGAGTTATGAAACCTATTCCGACAATGAGAACACCGTTAAAAACAGTTGACTCAAAAACAATGGAAGAAACCGAAGCCCACTTTGAACGCTCAGACGTTTGTGCGGTTGAAGCCTGCTCAGTTGTGGCAGAATCCCGTATTGCGTGGGTTTTAGCTGATGAAGTTTTACTAAAATACGGCGGTGATAATTTAGAAGAATTAAAAAGAAATTACTATGCCGACCGTTAAACCCTAAATAGGATTTAACGGTATCGATTACCTTAAGTAACGGCATTTACCTTGACTTACAAGGAAGTCTGTTCTTCAAAATTAAGCAGATCACTCATTGAAACCTCAAGAGCACTTGATAATTTCAGTAAAGTTTTTAATCCGGGTTTATTAATATTAACCTCAATTTTACCGAGATAATCCAGACTTATTCCGCATTTTTCTGCGAGCTTTTCCTGCGTATAATGCGATTTTTCGCGTAAAAGTTTTAATCTTTTTCCTAAATTTATATAAAATTCAGCTTCCGTCATTCGACAATTTTACTGGATATAGCAACATAACGTTACTGGATTTTATCCAGTATTATAAAATTTCAAATTTTTTTGTATCCTGCATATAACATCTCCACAACTTAGAGTATGTTATTTTAAAACAAAGTTAAACAATCTAGTTTTACGATATATTGACAAAAATATGCATATTGAGCATAATATTATATATATTATGACGAAATTTTGCGAAAAATCGTAAAATAAAGAGGATAAAACAAATGTATAAATCAGGAAAATTTGGCTTTACGCTGGCAGAGGTACTAATCACCCTCGGAATAATCGGAGTTGTTGCGGCTATGACTATCCCGACATTGATTGCCAATATCAACGGAAACAGGTATCGTGCGCAGTTTAAAAAATCAATTTCCACGATTTCACAAGCGGCAAAAATGAATAAAGCAAACTACGGCTGGGATTTTGCGGATGTTAACAGACCATGCAGTGATACTGATTATCAAACCCATACATCTGATAACATTATGTCCGTATGTGCAATATTTAACAGCAATCTGTCTTCTAAAAACGGCTTTTACAGAGAATCTGTATTAAAGAATCGTTACAATTATGAGTTTAAAGGAGACACCGTAGGTGTAACAAAAGATAGTGGCGGCGGGAATTATACAGTTTATATGATGTCAGACGGTAGTATGGTCGGGTTCAGGTCATATTCATTTTCCGGCGGCTGCACTCTGCCTATCGGCTCAACATTAAACGAAAAAATAAACTCCATGCAGAACTGTACGGGATTTATTGACGTAAACGGAGTAAGCCTGCCAAATGAAGAGGTTAAATGTTCAACAGGCACAACAAGTACAAACTTTAATGCTCACTGCATCGTTAAAACAAAAGACATAAAAGATGTTTATCCCGTGGTATTTCATGACTCAATCGTAGAACCCATGACAAACGCTTCAAGATACGTTTTCCAAACCGCCAAATAAAATCCCCCCTACCCCTTGCCATATATTTTAACATGATATAATATAATGGTTTAACAGGGAGATAAATTAATTATGTCAAGTTCTTACGAAAAATATAAAAGACGCAGAGCAGCTAAAGATATTGCACGCGAAAATATTTCTAAACGAAAAGAAAACAAATTTTTCACAAATTTAAAACTGTTTATCTTAACATCAACCGCATTGTTATTGGCAGGATTTGTAGCTTTTAACCTGTATTTATCATCCCTTCCTCCAATTGAGCATCTGAAAGACTTTAGACCAAACATTGTTACTCAATTTTATTCTGCTGACGGTGAAGTAATCAAAACTTTTACAGCATTTACTTACGACAAAGTTGAATTAAAAGATGTTCCAGAGGAACTAAAAAAAGCACTTATTGCAACGGAAGACAAAAACTTCTATAAACATGGCGGATATGATCTTTTGGGTATTGTTCGTTCATCAATACAAAACGTACTTGCCCGTCAAACAGTTCAAGGTGCAAGTACACTAACACAGCAGCTTGCAAGAATTTTATTCTTATCTAACGAAAGAACTTTGACAAGAAAAATTAAAGAAATCGAAGTTGCCGCACGAATTGAAAAAACTATCACGAAAGACCAAATTCTTGAGATGTACTTAAATAACGTTTACTTAGGTGCAGGAGCATATGGTGTTTCAGCAGCTTCTAAAATTTATTTCAACAAAAAATTAAACCAGCTTACACTACCTGAACTTGCGCTGATTGCAGGATTACCGCAGGCACCGTCTGTTTATAACCCTTATAATAACAAAGATTTGGCAATAAAACGCCGTAATCAGGTTCTAAAACGTATGCTCACAATGAAGTACATAACAAAAGAAGAATATGACAAAGCCATTGATGCTGATGTAAAATTGAGTTCTGTTCCTCAACTTTACACAACAAATAAAGCTCCATATTTCAGTGATTATGTATTAAAAGAACTACATAACTTAGGATTTGAAGAAACAGACATAATCCAGGGCGGTTATAAAGTTATAACAACACTTGATTCAAAGGCACAAGATGCTGCAAACGAATCAATATTGAAAAATATGAGAGCCTGGGGTTTAACAAATAAATCACAACAAGCAGCAGTATTTTCATTTAACGCAATTGACGGAAGAATACTTGTCTACGCGGGCGGAAAAAATTACGGAGAAAGCCAATATGACAGGGTTCAATCAATCAGACCGCCGGGATCGGCATTTAAACCAATAGTTTATGCTGCCGCTATGGAAAAAGGTATTTCACCAAATGATTTGGTAGATGACAGCCCAATTACCATAGGCAACTGGTCACCACATAATTCAAGCCCGAGATACAGAGGTAAAATTCCTGTATACAAAGCTTTAATGATATCCTCAAACGTTTGTGCCGCAAGAATAATTCAAGACGTCGGAATCCGTTCTGTTATCCAACTTGCAAGAGTTTTAGGTATAACAACACCGCTTGAATACGATTACACAATTTCACTCGGTTCAAACGGGGTTAAAATGTTTGAATTTGTAAGAGCATACGGCGCATTTGCAAACGGCGGATATGTAGTTCAACCTTACGCAATCGAAAGAATTGAAGACTCTCGCGGAAGAGTATTATATAGAGCAGGTAAAACAAAAACCACACACCAATTAAGCTTAAAAACCGCAGCAGAAATGACCGCAATGCTTAAAACTGTTATCCAATCAGGTACAGGTACAGGGGCAAATATAGGAAAACCTGCCGCAGGTAAAACAGGTACAACAGATGAGTATAAAGATGCTTATTTTGTAGGTTACACTCCTGAAATCGTAACAGGGGTCTGGGTCGGTGACGATAACAACAAACGAATCAACGGACTATACGGCGGTACTGTTCCTGCAAGAATTTGGAAAGATGTTATGACCGTTGCCACAAAAAATTCAACAATGACAGAGTTTAACTATCCTCCTGTTGAACTTGAAAACTACCACGGCGGCAATGCAAAAGTTATCGGTGACGATGAAAACCCTGCAAATGAAGGCAAAGAGGTTTCGACAGAAGGTGAAACTCCGAAAGAAGATAACACTCAAACTCAAGAAACAAAACCGGCAGAACAAACAGCAGAACCCGTAAAAACTGCAAAACCTACGACAGTACCGACTCCAAAAACTGCGCCAAAACCCGCAGCAGGAGGCGCAGACAAATTTGCACCAATACCAATGGCGGTTCCCGAAGGGTTGAGGTAAATTATGTTCACAGGAATTGTAGAAGAAATCGGCATAGTTAAAAACTTTTCAAAAACATCAGGTAATGCCGAACTTTGCGTGAGTTGTCATAAGGTTTTAGACGGAACAAAGTTAGGTGACAGTATTGCAATTAATGGGGTTTGCCAAACGGTAGTAGATATTCAGCAAAGTTCTTTTACTGTTCAAATCAGCAACGAAACTTTATCTGTAACAAACTTAAGCCGCCTGCAATCAGGAGAAAAAGTTAACCTTGAAAGAGCATTAACATTAAGCTCCAGACTTGGTGGTCATATAGTTTCAGGACACGTCGACAGCCAAGGTAAATTATTAAATATTCAGAAACATTCGGACTTTTATGATTTAGAGTTTGAAATTCCGACAAGTCAAGCTAAATACATAGTTCAAAAAGGCTCAATCACAATAAACGGAATAAGTTTAACAGTTGCAAAAGTTACAGATAACAAAATAAAAATTGCAATAATTCCGCACACATATAACAACACAAACCTTTGCGAACTAAAATCAGGGGATTATGTAAACATAGAAACAGATATTTTAGGAAAATATGTTGAAAAAATTTTATCTGCGAAAGATAATATTAACAACAGTATAAGTATGGAATTTTTAGAAGAAAACGGATTTGTATAATGGAAGATAAAAAATTCAGATTTGATAGTATTGAAAGTGCTTTAGAAGATTTTAAAGCAGGGAAACCGATAATTGTAGCAGATGATGAAGACAGAGAAAACGAAGGGGATGTTATAATTTCAGCAGAAAAAGTTACCCCTGAAGCAATAAATTTTCTGGCATCCGAAGTAAAAGGATTAATTTGTCTTGCAATATCTGATGAGATAGCAAAACAGCTTGATTTGCCGCAAATGGTTGAACAGAATACCGAAGGTATGAAAACCGCGTTCACAATAAGTATTGACGCCGATGAAAAATACGGAGTAACAACAGGGATTTCAGCTTATGACAGGGCAAAAACCGTCGAAGTGGCAATCGCACATGATGCAGTTCCGTCAGATCTAAGACGCCCTGGGCACTTATTCCCGTGTGTAGCAAGAAAAGGCGGAGTTTTAGAGCGTACAGGACACACAGAAGCAGTCGTTGACCTTGCAAAAATCTGTAAGCACCGCGCAGCAGGTGTAATGTGTGAAGTTATGGCACCTGACGGGCATATGGCAAGAAGAGATTATTTAAGAGAATTTGCAGACAAACACGGTATGAAATTTATTTCTGTAGCCGAACTTATCGCATACCGCCTTAAATCAGAAAAACTTGTAACCCGTGAAGCAGAAACAAATCTCCCGACACCATACGGAAATTTTAAACTTTACGCCTACAAAAATCAAATTAACAGAACAGAACACGTTGCACTGGTTAAAGACGACGGCTCAGATAAGATTCCAGCCGTGAGAGTTCACAGTATGTGCCTGACAGGCGATGTTTTCCACAGCCTGAAATGTGATTGCAATTCTCAGCTTCACAACGCCTTAAAATATATTAACGACTATGGAAAAGGCGCGGTTGTGTACTTAACCGACCACGAAGGAAGAGGAATAGGTTTATGCAATAAAATTAAAGCCTACAAACTGCAAGAAGAAGGACAAGACACTATTGAAGCAAACTTGTCACTTGGATTTAAGTCCGACCTGCGCGATTACGGAACAGGCGCTCAAATCCTTGTTGATTTAGGCTACACAAGCTTTAACCTAATTACAAACAACCCTAAAAAAATTATCGGTTTGGAAGGTTACGGATTAAAAGTAAACGATATTATAAAGGTTAATTCTGAAATTACACCTTATAATCAGCGATACATAGATACCAAAAAAGAAAAAATGCACCACTATTTATAAGGAGTATGAAAAAGATGTACAATGCTCGAATTTTAACTTCACAAGATTATGAAGCGTTAGAAAATTTATACGAAGATTTTCGCACTAAAGCCGCAAGTGAATATAATTTTGAACTGGAACCTTTAGAATATGACGGATTCTTGGAAGCTATCGATAAAGATTTAATAAAATGCATTGTACTTTATGATGCTAGTGAAACTCCCGTCGCATTTTTAGTTTACACAACAGCAATCTCGGAAGCTATTGAGTTAAACATAATTCACAGTAAAGACAACATAAATCTTACAGAACACGCAAAAGAATTATTAACAAAATTTCTTGATGTGACAAAACCGCTAAGACGCGAAAAAATAGTATGCTACCCGATGCTCGGAAACCAAAAATCACTAATAAGCGTTATTGCAAAACTCGGTTTCAAATTTGTCGGAATAGAAGTTTTAAGATATAAACTCGACAGCACTGCCTCAAAAGAAATCTTTGACAGAGCAAGAGTTGTAAAACTTCCTGAAGACTATGAAGTTACCCACTGGAAAGACAACTATTTTGAAGATGCTGTAGAAGTTATAAATGAATCATTCAAAGAAAGTTCAGACGCCTTATTTGACCCAAGATTTACAACACGCGAAGGCACAAGAGATATTATTACAAAAATCGTAAAAGATGTATACGCAGAATTTATGCCAAATTCAACAAGCGTTCTGTTATACAAAGGACAACCGGTAGGATTTGCATTTATGAATCTTACAGGCGGAACAATCGTAAACATCCCGCTTTTAGGTATAAAAGAAGAACATCAGGGCAAAGGTTTATCAACAATAATGCTTAAACATTCAATGGATTATATTATGAAAACCATTAAGCTTTATGCAACTCCTATTGCAGAAATTAACACCACAACAGAAACAAACAATCTGCAAGCACTAAGACTATATAAAAATCTGGGATTTTTGGAAGACTACAGCTATCCGCAATCGTACATGCCAATAGAAGAAATATAGACTTTTTCCAAAAAATCAGTTAAATTGGTTATATGTCAAGCTTAGATATAAACAGGTTTTTAAATAATTTTAACAAGAATTTCCAACAACAGACCTTTAGCGCAAAAGGTACGTTTAATACTAATGCGCCTCAACTTCAAGCACAACTGAGTGCAAAATCAGCAGAGCCTGCGACACCACAAATACTTTCACAAACGACTCAAAACACACAAATATCTGCTCAGAACCTGCAATTAAACGCACTGCAAAGTATGGACAGGTCAATTTATGCTAAAGAAGTTCTGGGATTTCCCAAAAACGTTAATGAATTTATCTACATGCTCCAGCGCGGAATGACACAATCACAATTTAACCAAATGTTTGCAAACCAGCTTGCGGCTCAAAGAAACTCTTTATCCCAGCTTCAAGCCCAAATTCTTGCCCAACTGCAAGGATTAAGCACCTCTACAGCTAAAGAAATGGTTAACATTCAACTTGCAAGCCAAATGCAATCATCACTTAAAAACCTCGAAATCCTTTCAGGCGGAATGATTAACCTAAACGAAATAGCACTGCTGTTTCAAAAAAATGGTAAAGATGCGATAACAAAACTGATTATGTCAATGACAGAAGCTTCAAAATCAGGAATAACCGACCTTTCACAGATGAAAGAAATGGCAAAGCTTATAAATGCCGGTATCTCAATCGCCTCAGAAAATAATCCGAAAAAAACATTAAAACTTCTTTTAATGTTATATCTTCCATGGCTTCCGCTAGAAGATGGCGTAGGTTTTGACCTTGAAATTCAAAATAAAAGCGAGTCAAAAGAAGAAAGCGACAGTATTTTAACAATAACGATTTCAACACTTAACTATGGAATTGTTAACGTTACCCTGATACTTGAAACCTCAAATTCTGTACAGGTCCAAATAGAATGCAATGAAAGTTTTCCAAAACAAGAAATAAAACTGCGTATAGAAAAAGAACAAAAATTTTACGCAATGAATTCAGTCTTAAATTTCGAAACAAATAACAAGATTAAAGAAAATCTAAAACCTCAGCAAAGTGCAATGATAAATTCCTCTCAAACAACAGAAATTAATCCTTATTTGTTACTAATGGCGCACACAATAATAAAACAAATATTAGATATAGATAACAATAAAACTTTAGGAATAGAATCACATATCGATAAGCATTAAGATATGTTAAAATTCAACTTTTAAACTGACAAAAAATTTCATTTTTGGTTTTTCAAACCATAAATCGGGGAATAAAGGAGTAGAAAGTTCTACAAAACTTTACAAACCCGAAAAAAATTGCTATAATCTTAGCAAGAGTTAGTGAAAACAAGGACTAAGGGGTTAGTCCTTAAATTTAATACAAAAAGGAGTTAATAAAAATGGTAGTAAGTGCAGTAAACGGGGTAAAATTTAACACACAGAGAAATAATATAACATTTCGCGGAGAAGCAGACACCGCTCCAAAACATGAACCCAAAAGAGCAAGTAATTTAGTAAAAGTTCCGGTAATCGTAATGATGACATTAAGTCCGTCACTACTAAACAGTGCTGGTGCAACAGCAGAAAATTATAAGGATGCTGATTATCCGCAAACAGAACTTCTTGCAATGGCAACACCTGAACCGCAATCTACAAGCAGAACAACTCAAGGAGTTCCACGCGAAGTAAGCTCTGAGAAAGTTCAATACAAAAGAAATTTCTCATCAAACGGAACTCAATATACTATGTATTGGGTAAACCCGACAAAAAACGGAGATCAAAACAATAACTATGTAAAAGAAGTTTATCTTATACCAAACGGATATCAAAGCTCTTCAGAAAAATGTCCGCCACAATTAGATAAAATAAGATTACATGAAGTTCCGGGACAAGGTGCATTTGTTGGAGCTATTGTTAGAGAGAAAAAAGCAAACCAGAACTGGTATCAAAGAGAAATAAGACTTCCTGATGAAGTAGCTAATCAGCTTATGGATTTAGTCGAAGGAAAAACAAGATTTAAAGTTATTAAAAACTCACCTCTTGATAAAATGTTCTACGGCGCAAATATGTTACATTCAACATCATCAGCCTTAATGCAAGAAGAATACAGAAAATAAATTGTAAAAATATGTAACGAAAATATAGTGTGCTGAAAAAAACTTTAAAATATTGTTTTTAAAAGTTTGTAGTACATAATTTAAACAGAAAATAAAGATGGACGTTTCAAGATATCAGGATAAATATAATACACAAGGTACAGGTGCCGTAACTTCCGGCACCGAAGTACCGCAGCCCCAAAAACCTACAGACCCCAAAAGCACTGTTGTTCCAATAGGTAAAACAACAGAACCTGCTGAAATTATTAAAATTCTATCTAAAGATACAGAGTTTTTAGCCCTTTCACGTGCCGAGAAAAAGAAAAAACTTGAAGAGCATTTTCCTCAGGCTACTTCGGAAATCATAGACGGTATGTTGAATACCATTGAAGTCCAAATTTCAACACAAAACACATCAGCATCAGCAGGATTAATTAATAAGGAAAGCCTTTTTAAAAATCTCACTGCGCTAATAGAAAAACACCAGATAGATATATCAAAGAGCGATTTTAAAAAATTGACTGATGTTCTTGAAGCGTTGATAAACGGAAAAGATATCAAATTTTCGGATTTAACAAGTGCCCTTCAGCCTTTTGCTAAAATTCTGGATAAAATTACCCCCGCAGAACAAGCCGACCCGGAAGCTTGGGGTAAGTTATCAGCAAGGGAAAAATTAGATAAAAGAATGGATGCATTTTTAGGTATTCTTATATCAGATTATGAAAAATTAGATGATGAAAAAAAAGAATACATACGAAATAAAGCATTTGATAAAGCTGTAGAGATTATATTTCCAACAAGTAAAATGTCTGACACTACGAAAAATATAGCAAAAGGAGCTTTTGCTAAAATTTTTGAAATTGCAGAAGAAAAACAGATAACTATCGAAAGCCTTATGAAAAATCCGCAAGACTCAATGGAACAAGTTGCAGAAGGAGTACTTGAAAATTGGCAAAACTCTGACATAAATTCTAAATTTAAAACTGATGAATGGAAAAATGCTGATGCTAAAACACAACTTAAAATGGTGATATCCAGTTTGGTAAAACAGTTAGACCCAAGTATTACTGATGAGGATATTGCCAAAATGACAACAGAAGAAATTGTTTCAGTATTAGAGCCGATAGGTAAGAACCTAATTAAAGAAGAATGGGACAGGGATCCGAAAAGCTCTCTGAACGCATTAGTAACAAAACTTGCCGCGTTTAACTACTATAACAGCATTAACGAAGATAACCCGATAAGTGCTAAAGATTTCTTATCAAACCCGATAAAACAACTTGATGTTTTAGAAGCTTATGAAAAAGATATTACAGAACCAAAATTAACACATTTCCAGCAAACCCAACGTGAAGTCTTTAGAGAAATGGCTAAAAATGTCAGTCCTGATGAACTTGCTAAATTAAAACAACCGTCATTGACTGACATGAAAAACTTTTTACAAGAAAAGTTAAAAGATAAAAATCTAACTCCTGAACAAAGAGAAAGATACACTAAAACATTAAAAGAACTTAATGCAAATGAAAAAATTCTTAAAGCAACTTTCGCAAACGATCCAAAAGGTCTGGAAGAAGCTTTAAACAAACCGTATACACCTGTTGAAAATACCGGTGCGTATGAAATTACAACAAAATATAAAACAGAAAACGGCTATGATTATGAAGGATATATTCAAGCCCAATGTAACATTTATGGTGTTAAAGATAAATCTAAACTTACCGCAGCACAACAGTATGAAATATTAAATAATATAAGAGACCCGGAACTTGCCATAGAAATAGGAAAATCTTTCGGTTTAACCCGAAGACAAGTTGGTGCACTTTTAAATACTCAAAACGCAATTCAAGATTTCACACAAAAAGATTCTGAAACACAATTCCAACTTGCTGATATATTTGCAGATAATGATAATCCTATTGGCAGAAGATTTGGTTATATCACTGAAATAACAAAGGGTCAAGAACTTGACAAAAGCATTGACGAAATAGGCGCGAAAACAGAAGCCTTCTTAATCGGTGAGCATAAAAATGAAAACGCAATCATGATAGGACAAGTAAATAATCAGCTTGACTTAGATAAAGAATTCGTTTCAAAATTAACTCAATATAACTTAAACAATGAGAATATTGATACTGAAACCAGAGGGACATTAGCTGACAGCACAATAAAATACGCACCTGACGATGATACCAGAGTTTATTACGGTAAAGAATTTTCACAAAACACTAAAAATCCAGATGTTTTGGAATACATCGGCGCAGCATCAAAATATGTAGAAGACCCAAGCAAAAGAAGCCAATATAATTCTTACGTTACAGAAGCAGCTAAGAATTACCCACCTGAAACTCAGGCTAAAATCCAACGCGCAATTGAAACAGGTAAAACCTCTAACGAAACATCTTCAATAAGTTCTCGTCAGAATATTCAAACAAAACCGACTACACCTGCTGCGCCAAAAGGACAAGTGGTTAATCCAACAGTTGCTCAAACACCAACATTAACACCAACTCCTGCTCCAACTAAAACTACAGAGCCTAAACAGCCTGTATCAGAAAATGTTACATCTAATTATGCAGACGTTGGCTCTGACCAAACAACAGAAGCCCTTCAACAGAAAAAAGATGTCGCTCTTGATAGAATTGAAGATTTACAGGAGCATATTGCAGTTGATCAAGCCGCAAGAGAAATTACAGATGAAGCTATAGAAGAATTTGCTGATGCAATTGAAGAACTTGAAGCAACTGATGACCCGACAAAAATCAGTGAAACTAAAATCAAAAATTTCATTAATTCAAACAGCCTTTCCGTAATTTACTCAAAACTTATTGAAAAATTCGGAAACTCTATTATCCGACACCTTATAAGTGCCGTAACTTCTTACGGTAACAGCAGTAAAATTGATACTCTTGCTTCAATCATAAAAGAAGGAAGCCTTTTGGAAGAATTATTTGCTAAATGCCAAAATAAAAGACTCCTTGACAAATTGCAATCTTCTACCGTAAAAAAATTCATCCCGATGATGAGTGACTTATCCGTTGTTCGCAGCGATATTATGTACGAATTCATAATGGATTTAATCAACAGTAATGCAAGCGTCGATGAAATCAAAAAATACTTACATTACTTACCGTTTGGAATGCAGGCAAATATTTGCGAAACATACAACAACTTAAAAGGTATACAACTGGACAGCAATTTTGCATTAAAACCTAACAGAAAAAATCAACAAAAAACAGAAGAAACAGAAGATAAAACAAAGGTTCAAACTCCGAAACAAAAAGAAAAAGAAGAAGAACCTAAAGCTCAACCTGCAATAAAACCAAACGAATTAACCGCAACAAGAAATGACGGTGTTCAAATAAAACATAAAGAAACTTTTGCAGGCATAAGCGATCAATATGAAGAAGATGCTTATGAAGAAGTTGTTGATAACAGGACAGGACAAACCCAATCTCAGCGTGAACAAATCTTGACTCCGGGTTCTTTTGAATGGAATATAAAATACAACAAACAAGCTCCTGCAACAGCATTTACAATGGCAGCTTTAGACGAAGAAAATGAAGACGGAATAGGAGTCTTCGGTTCAAATAAAGTCGGAATGAAACAGCCGATTAAGAAAAAATACAAACCGCAAGATTTCAGATTTAATGCATAAGATTGACATTGATGCGTATTTGTGATGTAATTTTCTTACCGTGAGGGGAATTTTATAAAAGACTTAATTTACCCCCTGCGAGTCCATTAGAAAGAAGACAATTATAAATTGCCGAAAGAAATTACATTAGCAAAATTTGCAGGTTTTTGTTACGGAGTAAAAAGAGCCGTTGAAACCGTTAAAAAATTAAAAGCACAAAACCCTGAGCGAAACATTTATGTACTTGGTGAACTTATTCATAACACCCAGGTAATTGAGGAATTAAGCTCTCTTGGAATAAAAACATTAAAAGAATTACCTAAAAAAGGTAACGGAGTTTGTGTTGTAAGAAGTCACGGAGAAAGCCCTGAAATTTTCAAAAAAATTGAAGAAGCAGGGTTTGAAGTATATGACTTAACCTGCCCTGATGTAAAAAAAGTTCAGCAAAAAGCTATTGAACTTGCAAAAAACGGATATTATGTGGTAATTGTGGGAAGATCCGAGCATCCTGAAGTTATTGCAATTAAAGCAAATGCACTTCAATACAGTCAAAAAGTTATTGTTGCAACAACTCCGGAACAAATAAAACCTTATGAAAAAGAATTAAAAGAACATAAAAAAATCGGAGTAGTTGTTCAAACAACACAAATGATTTCTACATTAAACGATATTGTTAAATTTCTGACTCCGTTGTCAAAAGAATTATTAATTGCCAATACAATTTGCCAAAGCACTTCAATGCGCCAATCAGAAGCCAAAGAACTTGCAAAAAACAGCGATTTAATGATTGTTGTCGGGTCCAAAAAAAGTGCTAATACAACCCATTTGGCAGAAGTTTTAAAAGATATAACAAAAACAATTCATATTGAAACAGAAAAAGAATTAGAAAGTTTCGAAGATTTGATTGAGTCTTCACAAAAAATTTCAATCACAGCAGGAGCCTCAACTCCGCAAAATATAATAGATAAAGTTATTAAACACATTGAAGTGTCACCCTGAATTTAATTCAGGGTCTATCAATGCCATTATGATAGATTCTGACAGCTCTTCTTGTAGGCGAAGAATGAGCCTTACAAGGGAGGGTACCCCTTGAGGGTAATCAAGTTCAGAAAGACGAACAAAAAAGAAAAGGAGAATAAAAAATGACACAAGCAACATTAGACGAATTTGAAAAACTTTTGGAAGAAAGCTTTTCAAACGGACATTCAGTAGCAGATATCGTTGAAGGTACTGTATTAAAAAAAGACCAGGATGGTTATTTAGTAAGCGTTCGTGGTGCTAAAACTGAAGCTTTCTTACCAAACAAAGAAATTTCATCTTTAGAAGAAGAATCACCGTTAGAAATTGGTGATATTAAAGAATTTTACGTACTAAAAGAAGAACATGACGAAGACGGAATGTTATTATCATTAAAAAGACTTGCATTTGCTCAAGCTTGGGCACAACTTAACGATGCTAAAGTTCAAGGTGATACAATCCTTGCCAAAGTTGTTTCAGTTGTTAAAGGCGGTGTACTAGTTGACGTAGCTGATTTGAAAGGTTTCATTCCATCATCTCAACTTAGAACAGGCACTCCGTTTGATGGTTTATTAGACCAAAAAATCGAAGTTAAAGTTCTTGAAGCTGATCCTAAGAAAAACAAACTTATCCTTTCACAAAGACAAGCTGTTGCAGAACAACGCGACCAGGTTGTTGATAACATTTTATCAGAACTTGAAGTTGACCAGGTTGTTAAAGGTGAAGTTGTAAGAATCGCTGATTTTGGTGCATTCGTTGACATCAACGGAATCGACGGTTTACTGCCTATTTCTGAAATTTCTTGGCAAAGAATTAAACACCCGTCTGACGTTATTTCTCTGGGTGAAACTTTAGAAGTTAAAATTATCAAAATTGATAACGAATTAAAAAGAATTTCATTATCACTAAAAAGAATGGGCGAAGATCCATGGCAACAAATCGAAGGTCAATTCTCAGAAGGTCAGGTAATCACAGGTACAGTTAATAAAGTAACAGGCTTTGGCGCATTTATTAACATATTCCCTGGAGTTGAAGCATTATTACCAGTTTCAGAAATGGCAGAAGAAAACATCAACCCGTTTAACAAATTCAAAGTCGGCGACAGTGTAGAAGTTCTAATAAAGAAATTCACACCGCAAGAACACAGAATTGCTTTAAGCGTTAAAGATATAAATAACGAAAATTCTGCGGAATAATTTGTTTTTGAGCATTATGAAGAAGAGGTATACATAAAAAAATGTATACCTCTTCTTTTGAAAATTTCATCTCAAAATCCATGTTTATTATCTAAACAGATACACAAAAGCCTAATCCGCTCAAATAAACTTTACGCAGAAGATTTTTCATGGTAGCATAATCACATATAAGATATGAAAAGATTATGAGGTAAATTATGCAAGCCCGCAGAGCATCAAGAGAATTAGCATTTATATTATTTTCTCAATTTGACAAAACAATCACAAACTATTCAAAAGAAAACTTAGACGATATTATCCTAAAATCAGTAAGAATTTTATCAAGCAGTGCACAAGATGATTTAAAAACCTCGCTTGGCGCTTTGATTGATATGAAAAATAAAATTGACGATTACGAAGCTGAACACGAAATTAACTTAAACAGACCCCTGGAAGCCGCAAATATCGCGGTTCCGCTTCCTATGACGTCAGATATGACATCAAGAATCGATGAAATGATTGAAGTAGCAGAAAAAGCAATTTTAGCACTTGAAATCGCCGAGTTTACAACACTTGAATCACAAGGGGAAGTAAAAAATTACGCAATACAAATTGCGGAAACATTCCAAAAAAATCACGAAGAAATTGATTCTATGATTCAAAAATATTCAACAGGCTGGGATTTTGACAGATTAGTAAAAATGGACAAAGATATTTTAAGAATCGCAATTTCTGAAATGCTTTACATCAAAGAAACACCAATGAAAGTTGTTGTAGATGAAGCATTAGAACTTGCAAAAAAATACTCAACTGACGATAGCGCTTCATTCATTAACGGAGTACTGGCAAAAGTTATCGTTGATAACGGCGTGAAATAGAAGTAAGGAGTAAAACAGATAAAAAATAAAAGACCGACTTGTTTTTAGTCGGTTTTTATTTTTGTTTTTCTTTAATTTCGATTTCATAACCCAAGTAATCAAGTATTTCTTGTACAGTTTCAAATCTTAC
>CAMDYM010000033.1 GCA_945910425.1 uncultured Candidatus Melainabacteria bacterium
CGACGGTTTTCAAGACCGCTCCGATCAACCGCTCTGGCACTCCTCCAAGCAATTGCTTCGAATGTATTATTATATTACCAATTCAAGATTAATTGTCAAGATATTTTTTATAAATTAATTGTATGATTTTATAAATTCACTCAAATGTTATTATATTCTTATGGATGACTATCAATCAAATATCGCAATAAGAAAAATAGCAACTCTTAAACTTGTTTTATTATCAATTTTAACCCTGGGTATATATTGGTATATTTGGTTATGGAAACTTGTTACAGATATCAATAAACTTTACCCCAATAAAGGGAAACGCATCCACCGTTACAACTGGTTCTGCCTGCTTATCGGACTGGAAATAATCTCTATTACATTAAATTTACAAGGGATTCAAAAAGAACATATATTTAATATGGCGGATGTTTTTTGGTTTTGGATTAACCTTGCTCTTACCCTTCAAATTTTAAAAAATATCGAAAGATATGTTAAAGAAAAATTTGACCTTGAAATTAATCATAACGTATTTGGATGGTTAATTTTCGGAAGTTTTTATGTTAATTACAAAATCAATAGACTTAACTTCGCTATTCAAGACGGATTAAGTCGAAAAATAACACAAATGAAACTTTTTAACAGCGAACCGAAATTTATTACTCAATTAAGAAAAATGAAAATAAAAACTATTTCTTTCTTCCATCACGAAAAGCAAAATATTTAAACAACACATACGTAACAACTGACACCAAAAATATTGATATAAACTGAGATAAGTAAACATTTTTTATCGCAAATCTCACCAAAAGTTCAAGAATCAGAACATTTAGAAGATAGCTTACAGCCCAGGTAGAACAGCATTTTAAATACTCTTTTAAGTAATTCCCACGGGTACAAAATACAAAAAATTTCTGGTTAAAATATGAAAACACAGAAGACAGCGACCACTGCAAAATAACACAAGCCTGATAATGTTTCTGTCCTAAAACATAAACAGCCAGAGCAAAAATAATATAAGATATAGCTGCATTAACGCAGCCTATAAATAAAAACCTTATTTTATCAGGGATTTTACACCATTTTATATAAATATTACCAAGCAATGACATAATAATATATTACCCCAGCTTATAACTCTTTATCAGATTCTTTAATAGGCGCGCCGATTACGCGTTCGATTTCGGCTGCATTGATGTTATATTGCAAGATTGTTGAATAGTAATCCAGTTGAGCATTAAGATAGGTATTTTCAGAATCCTTAAACTCAATAGCATCACCCAAACCTACCTGATAACGGCGGAAAGCTTGATATTGTTGTTCTTTTGCTTGTTGAAGAGCAAGTTTTGATACTGCAATACTATCATGGGAATTCATAAGATTTATATAAGCACTTTTCACATCTAAATACACATTTTGACGTTCCTGCTCATAATCTGCTACATATTTTTTGTATGCAGCAGTTGCTTCATCAATTTGTTTTTTAATAAGCATCATATTCAAATTGGTATACTGTAATTGAACCCCTACAGAATAACCGTAATCTGCATCAATTTGGCGTCCGCCGTATTGATATTGACCAAAACCACTAATATCAGGAGTAAACGAACGTTTTGCACTTCTTACATTTAATTCTGCGGCATCCATTCTTTTTTTAGCAGCCAAAAGTGACGGACGTGATTCTTCCGCAATTTTAATCAAATCCGTAAAATTAACATCGTATTCTTTTGTATTCAAACCGTCTTTTAAAACGACTTCCGCAAGTTCAGGAATACCAACAGCGTTTGCTAACTGAACTGAGGCAAGTTCTAAGGTATTTTTAGCCTTAATTAAATTTAATTTTGCTTTACCAAGATTATATTCGGCATACGTTACATCAATTTTAGCTTTCTTACCTATTTCATAGTAAGCTCTTGCCTGTTTTAATTGCAATTCGTAATCCTGAACTGTTTCTTCGTAAACAGATTTCTGTATTTTAGCAAAAATAAGATTATAATAAGCCACTTTGACATTATAAATTACATTTTCAATACTTGTTTCAGCATCAAATCTTGATGATTCATAAGTTCTTTTAGCAGAATCAGCTACAGCTTTAGTTTTACCAAAGTCGAACAAAAGCATATTCGCTGACAATGTCGGAATATAATACATATTATACTTTTGTTCCATCGTTTTCATAAAAGCACTGTTCTTATTACCCATAGTCATGAACATATCATTTCTGGAATAGCTTACACCTGCTGATAGTGTCGGGAAATAATTTGACCAAGCTTGACCAATTTTAGACTTATAAATTTCAGCATTACTGATAGCTGACATGATAGCAGGGTGATGAGTTATTGCAAGCTTGATACAATCAGATAAGCTTACCTCTCCGTTCATATCGGTATAAGATATTTGGCTGTCTATTGTCGGGAATTTTGTTTCATACATCCCTTCTGCTTCTTTTGATGATGAAGCTTTTGTTCTTTGGTTAGATTTTAGTTTTTTTATTTCTTTTTTATGATTAACTTTAACTTCTTTTTCAGGTTCAATAATTTGAATTTCTTTTTCTTTTTTTGATGCAATCAAATCATCGTCCACTTTAGCTTTTTTTGCAAAAGTAAAGTTTGAACCCAGAGCTAAAACTGATGCTATTAAAATTACATTGTAAATCTTTTTCATTTTATTACATCTCCAAATCTTTTTCGGTAATTTCTTTTTTCGGGAACTTATCGACAAATTCCTGAACAAGTACATAGAATGCCGGAGTTAACACTGCACCCAAAGTACATGCTGCGACCATACCGCCAAATACGGTTGAACCAACTGAAATTCTTGAGTTAGCACCTGCACCTGTTGCAAATATCATAGGTAACACCCCGATAATAAACGCTAATTCTGTCATCATAATTGCACGGAATCTTAATTTTGCAGCTTTAACAGCAGCTTCTCTAACAGATAAACCGTGTTTTTCATGTTCTTCTTTTGCAAACTCTACAATCAAAATTGACTGTTTAGCGGCTAACCCGATTAGCGTAATCATACCAACCTGAGAATAAATATCAAAAGACTGATTAATCATCATCTGGAAGATTAACGCACCCAAAGCCGCAATCGGTGAAATTAAAAGTACGGCAACAGGAATAGTGTAACTTTCGTATAATGCAACAAGGAACAAATATACAAACATTAATGCAAAAGCAACAATCATTGCAGTTTGTCCTGAAGCTTCACGCTCTTGCGCGGAAGTACCTGACCAGTCAAAAGTCATATCAGACGGAAGCGTTTTTCTTGCAACATTTTCCATTGCATTCATTGCATCACCGGAACTTTTACCCGGAGCTTCCTGTCCTGTAATCTGCACGGATTCATATTGGTTATATCTTGTAATAGATGCGGTACCTACAGCCTGATGCAATTTAACTATTGATAAAACAGGCACCTGAACACCGTTTTTGTTCTTAACATAGATACCCTCTAAATCGGTCGCTTTATCTCTAAACCTGCTTTCGGCTTGTATTTGAACCTTAAATACACGTCCGTATTTATTAAAATCATTTACATAATAAGTACCGAGCATTGAAGATAAGGTTGAATACAGTTCCTGTAAATCAACATCTTGAGCTAACGCTTTAGCATAATCTATATCTAAAATATATTGAGGCACATTAGCTTGGAAAGTCGTATTTACATTAGATAAAGTAGGATCTTGATTAGCTGCCGCAATTAATTTTTGAGCCCAAGCTTCCATTTCCTGAGAGGTGTATTCACCTTGAGAAAGCATTTGAAATTCAAAACCGCCCATCATACTCATACCGTTAATTGCAGGAGGTGAAAAGACAATAATTGAAGCTTCTTTAGTATTACCTGCAATCTGTCTGATTTTTGATAAAATTGCAGTGTGTCGTAAATCTGTCGCTTTACCTTGGACTTTTCGAGTTACCCATTCAACAGGTCCGACACGACGGTCTGCATATTCATCAAGCAAAATGATAGAAAATGCAGAGTTTACAGAGCCCATTCCACTGAATACGGTTAATTTACTTGAGTCAACACCGTCAATATGTTTTACCTGATCTACAAACTTTCTTGAAACTTCTTCCGTTCTGGTTAGCGACGCTCCGTCAGGAAGTGTTATACTTGCAATCAATACACCCTGGTCTTCATCAGGAATAAAGCCTTTTGATATAAAATTAAAGGCACCCAATGTAAGCGCTAAAATTATAAAATAAGTTACAATAACAAGTTTTTTATTATAAACATATTTTTCTACAAATTCCATATAGAAGTTTTCAAGCTTATCAAATGCATCATTAAATGCCTTAACAATTTTAGAGGTTTTTTTATTAATTCTGTCTTTAATTTTTTCTAAGTGACTTCCAAAAGAATGTTTAACATCTAACGGACGCGGATTATTATCTGAAGTACTGTGGTGAAGAAGATGAGAACACATTGCAGGTGATAAAGACAACGCACAAATTGCCGAAATTGCAATAGAAACAGCGATACAAACAGCAAACTGTTTATACATAACACCTGTCATACCGCCCATAAAAATAATCGGAACAAATACAGCCATTAAAACCATTGCCATAGCAACAAGAGAAGCTCCGACTTCCTGCATGGTTAATTGTGTTGCAATAATAGCGGACTTACCTTCTTCCATGTGCCGTTTTACGTTTTCAATTACAACAATCGCATCGTCAACTACAACCCCGACAGCCAAAACTAACGCAAATAATGACAATAAGTTAATTGACATATTCAAGGCTTTTAACATAGCAAAAGTACCGATAAGTGATACAGGGATTGTCGCACAAGGGACTAATGTTGCCATCCCGTCCCCTAAAAATAAGAATATGATAAGTACAACAATAATACCCGTCAAAAGGATAGTAAACTCAACTTCCTTCATTGATTCGTGAATATAATCGGCATCATCTTTAATTGTAATAATCTTAATACCATTTGTCATTCTGGCATTTAATTCATCAACCTTTTTATGAACAGCTTTTGACAAATTAATAATATTAGCATCAGGTTGTTGAGAGATTACAATAACCGCAGACGGCTTACCGTCAACTAAACCTAAATTTGAATAAGATTGTGCCCCAAGCTCTACCCGAGCAACATCTTTCATTTTAACATTAGAACCGTCCATATTTGAACGGATTATAATATCTTCAAACTCTTTTACATCAACCAATCTGCCTTTTGTTTTTAATGTTAGCTGCAAAGCGTTATTATCATCTGTCGGTAAAGCACCCAAAGCACCCGCCGTTACCTGAGTATTTTGAGCTGCAATAGCTGCTCTGACTTCACTTGATGAAACATTTAATCCTGCCATTTTTTGAGGATCAAGCCAGATTCTCATTGAGTAATCACCGGCACCGTAAACGTTAACATCAGCAACACCGTCAACACGTTTTAGTTCGTCTTTAATATAAATAGAACCGTAATTTGTTAAATCTAACTGATTCCAATGACCTTTTTCAGGATACAATGTTAAAATCAAAGCTTCTGAGCCTGAAGTTCCGCTGACAGAAGTAATACCTGTTCTTTGAACATCCTCAGGCAACTGTGACTGAACCTGCTGAATCCTGTTATTAACGTTCATAAGGTTGATATTCTTATCGGAACCGACCTTAAAGTACATTTCTAATGTATAACTTCCGTCATAAGAAGTTGAAGTCATATACGTAAGGTTTTCAACACCGTTTAATTTGTTTTCTAAAATTGTCGCAACCGTAGATTCAACAACCTCGGCAGATGCACCCATATAAGTTGCGGATACCTGAATTTGCGGAGGGGTTACATCAGGATAACTTTCCTGCTTCAAACCTAAATATGAAATTATACCGACAATAACTATACATATTGATATTACAAGTGCAAATCTGGGTTTTTGTATGAAAAAAAACAACTTATCTTTATCAAATATCTTTTTCATTATTTTTTACCTGCTTTTTGTTTGTTAGTATATTCTTCATTTGATATGATTTTTAAAGCCTGACCTTCCTGTATAATATTTTGGATACCCGCAACTACGACAGTATCGTCAAAAGTTAATCCTTCTGTTACAATCCAGTTTGTATCAATAGCATCTGAAACTTTAATATCTCGTCTTACGGCTTTATTATCTTTTACAACCCAAACATAATATCCGCTCATCGCATCCCCTTTTGTACAGGCCTGAGGAACTGTCATAAATGAAACTTTCTGCGGTGCTATAAGTTGAACTTTCATATAATCTCCAGGAACCAACCAACCTTTAGGGTTTGCAAAAGTTGCTCTCATAGGAACAGAACCTGAGTTTTGGTCAATTTGGTTATCGACAAAATCAATTACACCAACTTCAGGATAAACTTTTCCTTCGCTTGATTGTATTTTAACTTCTACACCTTTAAATTTATCACTTGCTTTAAGTAATTTTACGAAATCACTGCTTCTTAAGCTGAATGAAACATAAACAGGATCCGTACTTGAGATATTAACCAAAGGTCCTGATGTTGCATTAACATAGTTTCCTTCGGTAATCTTAATTTTTCCTATTCTTCCGTCAATCGGGGATTTTATTGATGTATAACCAAGATTAACAAGCGCTAATTGGTATTTTTGTTTTGCTGCATCAAGTAAGGCTCTGTTTGAATTTCTTGAAGCTAAGCTTGAATCAACATCCGAATGACTTATCAAATCTTCCTTAATCAAGGCATTTGCTCTGTCTAATTCCTGTTGTGCATTTTTTAATAAAGCACTGTATTGATTTACAGCAGCTCTAGAGTTATTAACCTCGATTTGAAACTCTTTAGGGTCAATTTGGAATAACAATTGTCCTTTATGAACAAAATCACCTTCGTTAAAGTATTTTTTTAACAACCAGCCTGAAACCCTCGCAATAACATCAACAGAATATTTTGCCTCAACTCTTCCGGTTGACTCTGCTTCAATAAAAGTATCTTCATTATGAGGTTTATCAACAACAACCTCTTTAGGAGTTTTCATTGCCTGCATCATCATATATCCGTCGACAGCTCCTGAAATTTTGTTCCAAACAATAGGTACAATAATTATTAATAATACGGCAATAGCCATTTTTTTTCTTGTTATTTTAATCTTCATACTTTTCTCCATAATAATCTAGGGTAGAATTTTCTACCCTAATAATATCTTAACCGCTGTGCCTTGTCAACGACTACTTGCAATAATACTCCAAAAATAGTACAATCAAATCATACAGGTAGAAAAGGAAACGGGTATGATTGAAACAGATAAAATAATAGCGCTTGATGAATATTTGCCATATCAAATTGATTACACGGCAAACTTTAATAAATCTTTCAGAAGAGAATTTCAAGCAAAATACATAAGTGAAGAAATCTCAGCAGATGAAATGGCTATTTTCTACTGTATTTACTTTAACCCCAAGATTTCCCAGTCTGAAATGGCAAAATTTCTGTTTAAAGGTAAAGCACATGTCGGTAAAATCCTTAACGATATGGAAACACGCGGTCTTATTAAAAGAATTGCGGATACAAAAGACAATATTATTATAAAAAGAAATGAGATTACACCAAAAGGAATGAAATTTTTAGAAAAAGGTTATAATGAAAGTTTAAAAATTCGAGAACAAATGGAAAAAGAGTTTTCACAAGAAGATATTGAAAAGCTTATATCTTACTTAAAACGTTATAGAAAAGTCTTAAATTCAATAGTAGATGTAAAACTTAAATAGAAAAAAGCCTTCAAAAAGAAGGCTTTTTTCTTATTTAGCAATTTCTTTAATTACTTTTTTCTCGTGTTGTTCAGGAACATCAACAGGAATTTTTGTTTTCCTTTTAAACAGATTTTTCCAACTGAATTTAGATTTTTCTTTTTTAGGAAGCTCCTCAATCGTTGTATTTACGGGAACTTCTTCTGTTACTTCAATTGTTGTTTCTTTTTTTGTACGTTGAAAAATTCTTCTTATTTTATGTTCTTTAGGTTTCTTTTCAGGATTAATAATCGTAATTGCGGGAGTTAAATCAACTGTTTCAGCCGTTTCGGTTTCAACAGGAACAGTATTTTCCTCAACAGATTTTACCTTTTTGACTTTTTCTTTTTTAACCTTTTGTTTTTTAACTTTAACAGGTTTTTCTTCTTGTGATTCAGGAAGATTAACTACATCTTCGGTTTCTCCCGTAAATACCGACTGAACAATTGCTTCTACCGCAACTTCTGCTTCTGTTTTTTCTTTCGGATCTTCTTCTTTTTTAATTTTAACTTTTTTCTTTTTAGATTTTTTAACTTTTACTTTTGTTTCCTGAGGAACTTCGACAACTTCTTGAGCAGAATCAAGAGAGTCTTCAATAACAGATTTTGCCTCATCCAGTTGAGAATCTGTTATTTGTTCGGCTTCTTCAAACTTTTCTTCAATTTGAACAACTGATTTAATCGCTTTATCTTCATCAACCCAATCGGAAGTTTTCACGGCGGTTACATTTTCGGTTTCTTTTTTCAAAGTATCGGCAATAAGCATTGTAGGTAACATAATTCTTTGAAGCATCGGATTTGAAGATGTTGTTTCAACTTCTCCGCTATTTTGGGCAGAAAGTGCATCTTCATCAGGAATTGAAGTTTCTTCAACCGTTCTGATTTCAACATTTTGCACTTCCTCAACAACAGGTTCTTCAATCGGAACTTGGGCTTGTTCTACAGGTTCATTTTGAGTTTTACTCAAAGCCTCATCTTTTACAACTGCAATTGGTTCTTCTGTTATATTTTCTTCCACAGGCTCGTTATTTTCAGATTCTGCAACCGTTTGAGTTTCTTTTGGTATTGTTATATTAAACGGCGCTTGATTTACAACCTTGTCAGCTTTAAAAATAAAACTTTCATCAGGGTTAAACTCAATAACTTCATCAGTCGGACCAATTTCAGGCTCGGTTTTTGATATATTAAATTGACTCAAATCGACATCCGCATGTTTTTCCGTAACCTGAGTGACAGGTTCTTCAATCGGTTCTATTACCGGCTCAGGCTCTTTTGCATAAGAAATCGTAAAATCTTCCGTCGCCTTATCTTCATCTTTCAGTGTACTAATTGGCTCATCTTCTTTTTCATAAGAAATTTTAAAATTTTCAACAGGTTTTTCGTCCTCTGTTTTTACAACAGGCGAAACAGTTTCATTATCTTCTAAAACTGCAGAAACTTCGGAGTCTTTATTTTTTACTTTCATTGTAGCAAACTCGTTTGAAGCAAGCATTTTCGCAATAGATGTTTCGTTTTCATCAAGCAAAAGTTCTTCTTTTGATGGTTCAACAACTTTAACCGCCTTTTCTGACGCTTTTTGAGCCGATAAAAGATATTTTTCATCAGAATATGTAATGTTCAAATCTAAATCATCAAAAGTCGTTCTGATATAATCAAACTGGTGCTCAATTTCATCTTGAGAAAGAGTTATAGATTGAGAGTTTTCATACAAAGCTCTAATTACAGGATTTTTAAACGCGTTATTAAAATCTGCGATAGCTCCAAAACCTTTATCTTTAGAAATCTTTGCTTTCAGATAATACAAATATTCAGGTAAAGTTTTTTCTTTCTCGGAAATAATTTTTACATCATCATTATAAATATCATTCATATTATTTTGAATTTTTTCGATATCAGCCAACGCAGAATTTATAACCCCGAGGCGATAATTTGCTAATGCTCTTAAATATAATACGGAATTATAATTAGACACATGCCTGTATAAAAGTTTTGTTGTTTCATCAACTACAGCTTGATACTCACCTGTCATAAATTGGGCAACTGACTTGTAATAACGACTGTTGTAATCGTTCTGATTTATCTTTATTGCATCATCAAAACTTGCAATTGCCCCCTCATAATCATTTACTAATAAATGATTTAAACCAATATAATAATGATAAATATAACAATTCGGGTTATATTCCAAAGCTTTTTTAAAATAATCAACAGATTTGTTAACATAATCTTTAGAAAAATTTTTTTCAGCATCGGCATAATAAATCTGCCCCAAACTTGCATAAGATTCAAAGTCATACGGGTTAAGCTTAATTGCAGTTTCAAAAGCGGAAATTGCTTCTTTTTCCTGTTCCAAACCAACCAACGCTACACCTGAAAGATAATGCCCCAAAAAGTATTTAGGATAATTTGAAGTTATATACTGAGTCTTATATATTGCTTCGTTGTAATCATGTTTTGAGATATCATCAATCGCGTCATAAATATATTTATTTACCCCCGTTTGATTAATTTTTTTACCGTATTTTTGAGGACAATTAATCCTTGCAATATTATTTTTATCAAGCTTTGGAAGATAAATATGAGAATTATATTTCCCGGCATTTTCATAAGAAACTTCATAAGCAGGATTATTTTGAGCTTTTTGAGTATACATTAAGTCTGCGTAAAGATTACCGAGTTCGGGATTTTGATACTGTTCCTGTTTATCGGCACCTAATACTACGGCACTTAAAACCTTAGCCCCTGTAACAAATTTATCATCTTCGGTTTTTAATTTTATCGCAGTTTCAAAATCTTTCTGTGCTAAATTATACTGGCGCAATTCATAAAAACATTCTCCGCGAAGTTTATACGCTTCATATTTTTTAGGCTTTGATGCGATATAAACAGACAAATACACAATCGCTGATTGGAAATCTTTATTGTTAACAGCTTCCTGAGCTTTTTCAAAAGTTTCCTTATTAGCCTTAATTTCTTTATCTTCAACCTGAGTCGGCGCTGATTCTTCTTCAACAGGAGTCACAGCTTCTTCCGCAACAGCCGATAAGCCTATCATAATAACCGTCAATAACAAACATAACTTCTTCATATTTCTCATATTCACCCCATATAAACTGTTTTATAAAAAAATTATACAATAGAAACCCAAAATTTACAAAAATCTCTGTCCATAATATAATTCAAATATGAAAAGATGTTTTTGGGTAGATGAAAAATCTGAACTTTATATTAAATATCACGATGAAGAATGGGGTGTTCCAAAGTATGATGATAAAGAACTTTTTGAATTATTAATACTGGAATCATTTCAAGCCGGCTTATCGTGGATAACCGTTCTAAAAAAACGTGAAGCCTTTCGAAAAGCTTACGATAACTTTGATATCAAAAAGGTTATAAAATATGACGAAAAAAAGATTGAAGAACTTTTAAACAACAAAAACATTATAAGAAGTAAGAACAAAATAATTTCATCAATAAATAATGCCAAAATATTTACACAAATCCAAGAAGAATTCGGTAGCTTTTCAAACTATATATGGGGATTTACCGACAACAAAATCATAAAAAACACAACAGGCGAACTTATTGTAAGCTCTCCGCTATCGGATAAAATATCAAAAGACCTGAAAAAACGCGGAATGAAATACGTCGGAACAATAATAATATACTCCTACCTTCAAGCAATAGGAATAGTCGACGACCACGATAAAAACTGCTTCAAATATTAATAATGTAAATTTTAACAAAATTACTAACAAAAAATTTTTTCTTTTGATTTAGAATAAATAACGGAGATTAATTCTAATCCAGACTTAAGATGAAGCAGGGAAATTAACACATGTCGTTAAAAAGCACATTAACATACATTGGTAAAAACGTAAAACCATACTGGCCGACAGTAGCTGTAGCATCAGCAGAACTTATATTCAGACCGTTATTTACCATGATGGACAAGAAAAGTCCTGAAGAAACAAAAAAATACACAGCATTAAGAGAAGGTGTAACAGAACTTATTGCGGCACCTACATATTTAGCATTGCCAATTTTAGCCGCAAAAGGAAGCGATTTATTAAAAATTAAAGACGCAAAAGCTGCAAAAATGGCAAAACACAACCTTCAAACAGTAGGAACCTGGACTGCCGCATTATTTGTAATCCCGGGACTTTGTTCAGCTATTGTAAAACCTTTTATGGACAAGATTTATGCTAAAAAACAAAAAAATGAATCCGCAAAACTTGACGTAACCTCTAAAACAGAAGATATAAAAGTTCCATCTCAGGTTAGACAAACAGGTAACACAATATATCCGGACAGAGTAAGCCTTTCAGCTTTCCAAAACCACGGATTGAAGGTGGGAGGTTAATATGATACAAAATATAATTGCAAATCCGACATTTTATAACGCAACCCAAGGCACTGTTGCTCAAATGACAATCAAAACAAGCTTAAACGCAGCAGCCCGCCCGGGAGCAATATTACTGGACAAAAATATTGACCCGCATACTAAAAAATTCTCAGCGTCAAAAGAATTTTTATATCAGGCAATCAGTTTAGGAATGTACTTGGGAATTATTATCCCTATATTTAAACATGGTGCTTATTCTTTGGCTAAAAATAAACTATTTAAAGATGAAGCAATATTTAAAGCCTTCCCGAAACCTGATGATTTTAAAAAGTTCTTCAAGCTTGGGACAGAACAAGAAAAACTTGCAAAGCTTAAAGAAATCAGTAAAGCTACAGGCGATACCTTCAATCGTACAAATATCACAGAAGAAGGTGAACACCTTGCAAACGGAGTTATCGAATCAAGTTCGCTAATCGGTACAATCTTAGGCTTGGCAGTTGTAGCTCCGCTGACGGCTACTAAAGCTATTCACCCGATATTAAAAGCTGTAGGACTTGTTAAAGAGGAACCTAAGCCAAAAGAAATAACAAATGACAAGCACGATTACGATAATGACCATGATGACCACGATGATGATTAATTTATAATAAACTTAATAAAAGCTACAGCAATATGTAAGCTGTAGTTTTTTTATTGTATAATTTTTCTATAGAAGTATATAAGATTAGAGGAAATAAAGATTATGCTAACCGGAAACGAAATCAGAAAATTATATTTAGATTACTTTAAAAATAAACGTCAGCACACAGTGGTAGAAAGTTCAAGCTTAGTACCCGATAACCCTACTGTATTATTAACAACAGCGGGTATGCTTCAATTTTTACCAATATTTTTAGATATTCAGGAATGCCCTTATAATCCTGCAAGAGCAACATCTTGCCAAAAATGTGCAAGAGCCGGCGGAAAAGATTCTGATATCGAAAACGTAGGCAGAACACCTCGCCATCATACTTTCTTTGAAATGTTAGGAAACTTCTCTTTCGGAGATTACTACAAAAAAGAAATTATCCCTTGGGCGTGGGAATTTGTAACGGAAGTCTTAAAACTTGATAAAGACAGACTTTGGATAACAATTTTTGAAACAGACGACGAAGCTTATGAAATCTGGAGAAGCGTCGGAGTACCTGCTGAAAGGATTAAACGCAAAGGTAAAAAAGATAACTTCTGGGGACCTCCGGGAGCATCAGGTTCTTGCGGACCGTGTTCCGAAATTCACTATGATTTAGGTGAACAGTATAAATGCGACGACCCGAATTGCGGTATTGATACTTGTGAATGCGACAGATGGGTTGAAATTTGGAACCTTGTATTTACAGAATTATATCAAGACGAAGAGGGAAACCAATCACCTCTAGGTAAGAAAAACGTTGATACTGGTATGGGATTAGAACGTATTACAATGGTTTGCCAGGGTGTCGCTTCAACTTTTGAAACAGACTTACTTAAACCGATTATGGATGAAGTTTGTAAAATGAGCGGAGTTCCGTATAAACAATCAGAAAAAACGGATATTTCACTAAGAATTATCTCAGACCACGCAAGATGCGTATCTTTCTTAATCTCTGACGGTGTAATCCCGGGAAATGAAGGTAGAAGCTATGTCTTACGTATGATTTTACGCCGAGCACTGCGCCACGGAAAAATCTTAGGAATGGAATTACCGTTCTTGTACAAATTGGTTGATGTTATCGTAAAATACTACGGTGAAGCTTATCCTGAACTTGTTCAAAATAAACAAAAAATTATTGAAACAATCAAAAAAGAAGAAGAAAGATTCGGGAAAACACTTGACCGCGGATATAAAATGCTTGACGAATTTATCGACAACAAAAAAGATATCGACGGGGAAAGTGCATTCAAACTATATGATACTTTCGGATTCCCGTTTGAACTTACAAGAGAAATTGCGCAAGAAAACGGATTAAAAATTGATGAAGAAGGATTCAAAAAAGCCATGCTTGAACAAAAAGAACGAGCAAAAGCCGCAACAGCTAAAATCAGTGTTACAGGCGATATCAAATACGCTAAAATCGAAAAAGAAGTCGGCTCAACAAACTTTATCGGTTACTGCGAAAACGAATGTAATGACGCTAAAATCTTAGCCCAAATTGAAGGTGAAGGATTTGTCGATATCGTGCTTGATAAAACTCCGTTCTACGCAGAATGCGGCGGACAAGTCGGCGACAGTGGATTTATTGAAAGCGAAAACTTAAAAGCTGAGGTTATTACAACATTTAAAGTTAATGAACTGTACGTTCACCGCTGTGAAATCCTTAACGGCGAAGTGATTATAGGCGACAAAGTAAAAGCTTGCATTGACCTGCCAAGACGTGAACAAATCAGGGTTCACCACACTTCAGCTCACTTACTTCAAGCAGCACTTATAAAAGTTGTCGGCGACGAGGTAAAACAAGCCGGTTCTCAAGTTGAAGAAAACCGTATGAGATTTGACTTTACATTCTCAAGAGCAATGACTCCTGATGAAATTAAGAAAACCGAAACCCTTATGAACAAATGGATTGGTGAATGTTATAAAGTAAACACTAAAGTTATGGGCATAAAAGAAGCCGAATTAACAGGTGCTACAGCATTATTCGGCGAAAAATACGGAGATGAAGTCCGCGTTGTTTCAATAGAAAACGACAGTGAATGTATTTCTAAAGAATTTTGTGCAGGTACACACGCTCGAGAATTAAAAGACCTAAGACTTGTTAAAATCCTGTCTGAAAGCGCAATCTCAGCAGGAACAAGACGTATTGAACTTGTTGTATCAGATGCTGCAATTGACTACCTTAACGCAAAATCTTCAGAATTAGATAAATTATCTGCCAAATTCAAAGCTCATTATGATGAAGTTGTTGATCGCGTTGAAAAAATCCAAGATGAAAACAAAGAATACCAAAAACAAATAGAAAAACTTGAAGAAGAAAACGCAAGAGGTAAATTCGCATCATTTGTTGACAGAGCTCAAGATATTGACGGCGGAAAACTGTTTATCTCTAAAGTTGTTGCAAAACCTCTTGGCATAAAAATCGGTTTAGAATTTTTATCACAAAAGTTAGGCGACAGTATTATCGTTCTTGCAGGGGAA
Source organism: uncultured Candidatus Melainabacteria bacterium (assembly GCA_945910425.1). Taxonomy (GTDB): domain Bacteria; phylum Cyanobacteriota; class Vampirovibrionia; order Gastranaerophilales; family Gastranaerophilaceae; genus Zag111. The sequence goes on from CAMDYM010000033.1 coordinate 15,216, forward strand.
ACAACAGTTGCAGTAAAAGTTTCCGATAATTTTGTAAAACGCGGAATAAATGCAGGTAAAATTGTCGGAGAAATTGCCAGAGCCACAGGCGCAAACGGCGGAGGACGTCCAAACTTTGCTCAAGGCGGAGTGAAAGACCCGTCAAAACTTGATGAAATATTAACTAAAGTAGAACAAGAATTAAAAATATAAAAGGAGAAACAATGACAGTTATAAAATCATTAAATTCATTTGATAAGGGATTTTTCGGTTCAACACTTATAGGTACAAGAAGACCGCTTCCTAAAAATTTCAAACCGTCAAAATTAGAATTTAACAGCGCAGATGATTTTAATAAATATTTACTTGAACAAATGAAAAAAGTTACTGCCAAAGCTCAAAAATCCGCAGTAAAAAGTTCTGCAACACCAAAAACGGCACCATTGCCTAAAGATAGTATATTTTCAATGTTTTTTTAAGATAGAAAAGGAGTAAGTATGACAGTTTTAAAAATCGAAAAATTAGAACACAATAAGGTATTACCTGAATACAAAACCGAAGGTGCCGCAGGAATGGATTTATGCGCAGCAATAGAAGAACCTGTTGAACTAAAACCATTAGAAAGAACTCTAATTCCTACAGGTCTAAAAATTGAACTTGAACACGGTTACGAAGCACAAATCCGTCCGCGCTCAGGAATGTCAATCAAACACGGTATCACTTTAATTAATTGCGTTGGAACAATTGACGAAGATTACCGCGGCGAAGTTTGTGTTCCTATTGTAAATATTTCAAATGAAGCTTATACAATACAACCACAAGAAAGAATTGCTCAAATGGTTATAGCAAGAGTAGAACAAGCAAAAATTGAAGTAGTAACAGAATTAACAGAAACCGTCCGCGGAGCAGGCGGATTTGGTTCAACAGGCAAGGTGTAATAAATGTATTAGTGAAATTTGCCAAGAGATTTGTCATTCCGGGCTTCGACCCGGAATCTATTAATGTTAATTCTTCCCGTAGGGGGGCAAATGTTATATGATAAACAACCTTGCTCAATGTCAGGGGAAAAACAATAAGGAAAATTTATATGGGAAATTGTGATTTAGAAAAACTTAAAGGCAAAAACTGGATGGCAGCAATGACTCTTTGCTGGTTATTTGGAACCTTTGGCGCTCACAGATTTTACACGGGGAAAACAAAATCCGCCTGGGTAATGCTGGCACTTACTGTTTTTGGACTAACAGCACCAATCAGCGCTTTATGGATGCTTATTGACGGTGTCGTTCTGGCTATCGGACAATTCACTCATGCAGACGGCAGCGAATTATACGAAAGAAAATCTGCTTTTGGTTACTTTTTCATCGCTTGTATTGCGTTCTTCGTAATCGTTGGAATATTACTATTCCTGCTAATGACAGTTTTTGTAGCTTCAGCCTTACAAAATATGCCGGCTGTACAAAATCCGGCAATGTAAAATATTATCATATAAAAAAGGTGCGACGAAAATATTTCGTCGCACCTTTTTTATTATTTTTTTAACAATATTTTTAATCTATCCAATAATGTATAACCCCTGACAGGTTTTACTCTATTTAAACTTATCCTGTTATCATCAATTATATACTGTCTTAATTTTCTTGTTTTTGGGTACAAACTTCTTATATTAAAATCTACAAGCTCCTCAAGATATCTGACAGTAGCATCTTTTCGGTGTATGCTGACATCTCCAAAACAATCTCGCATAACAATCCCGCCAATTGTCGGCTTCCAATTAGTAAGATTGAGAAGATTTTTATATCTTTGGAGACCGATATCTTTATAGGTTATCAATCTGGTCATTGGAGGCACATAATTTAAAGCATCTGATATTTTTTGATAATTCATTATTATTCCTTTTATTATTTACATTATACAATAAACCTGCTAAATAATTTTTGTCAGTAATAAGCAATAAAAAAGGAACCTTTTAGGTTCCAAAATTTGTAGGTTAGTTAGTAGTAGGGGAAAAGGAGGAAAATTAGTTTTGTTTTTAATTACATATTTATTATCGGCATATTTTTTGAAAACTTTAATAAAAAGGAGTGTTTTGTTAAGTTTTGTAACAAATATATACTTTTTAAATACATTTTAGGCAATTTTTAAATACAAAAATACTTTATATATACACAAGGGAAAAATATTAAGGAGTTTGATTATGAGAAACGATTACGAAATGATTACAGTAGCAGATTATGTTAATTCTTTAGATAACGTTAAAGTTTTATCAGTTGAAGAAAAACAAATTGAAGCTGAAATCGAAAAATATTTATTAAACTCTAAAAGAGCAGAAACTAATTCAAAAATCGTTGAAGCATTACTTGCATAATCATACATATTATATAAATAAAGGGCGGAGCCGCTTGCGGCTCCGCCCTAAACTCTAAACCGTTTATATCGACAATTATTGTCGGATACCCGTCATCTAAATTTCTATAAGAAAAAATATACCATTTTGCAATACATATATAATATTTGCACCATAAGCGCCAGGAGTAGAAGAAAGAGTCTTTAATGTATACTTCCTGAAATCGATATTTAACCGAGTTGCACCTGTTAAATAAGGTAAAATATATTTTGGCATAACTTCTGATTCTACTGAAGTATCCCAACCTGAGGTTTCACCATTTTCTTCAACTGATAATTTTACGGCTTGAGATAATATACTATATGCTACCTTAACTATAACACTTACTCCTTTATTATATTTACCACTATCCTGATTGTCAAACAAAACGGGGTTAAAAATAACCCCGTTTGAATTTATTATTTCTCGAATTTTAATTTATCGTCATCCAAATCAATTTTTATCTTATCACCTTTTTTGAATTTTTGAGCAAGAATCATTTTTGACAAAGGGTTTTCGACCATTTGACGAATAACACGTTTTAATGGTCGCGCACCATACACAGGGTTAAAGCCTTGAGTTGCAAGAAATTCTTTAGCCTCATCTGTTATAACAAATTCAAGTTCCTGGTCTTTCAATAATCTTCTCAAATAATCCATCTGAATATCAACGATTTTACTTAGTTGTTGTAAAGAAAGTGCTTTAAAGAATATTGTTTCATCAATTCTGTTTAAAAACTCAGGCTTAAAGTGATTTTTCAACACGGACATAACTTTATCTTTCGTATCGTTAAATTGTTCAGGTGAAAGCATTGAGTTAAGGGTGTTTTCAAGGATAATATCAGAACCGATGTTACTTGTCATAATGATAAGCGTATTTTTAAAATCTACGGTTCTACCTTTTGAATCAGTAAGACGACCGTCATCAAAAATTTGCAGCATGATATTAAATACATCAGGATGAGCCTTTTCAATTTCATCAAAAAGCACAACAGAATATGGTTTACGTCTTACAGCTTCGGTTAATTGTCCGCCTTCTTCATATCCGACATATCCCGGAGGTGCCCCGACAAGCCTTGCAACATTATGTTTTTCCATATATTCTGACATATCAATACGGATTAAAGCATCTTCATCATTAAACATAAATTCGGCTAAAGCTTTAGCAAGTTCTGTTTTACCAACCCCTGTAGGACCGAGGAATAAAAATGTTCCAATAGGTCGTTTCGGGTCTTTCAATCCGGAACGCGCACGTCGAATTGCATCAGATACGGTATCTACGGCTTCATCTTGTCCCACAACTCTTTTATGCAGTAAATCTTCCATTGTCAAAAGCTTTTGCATCTCAGATTCAACAAGTTTTGTTACAGGAATACCTGTCCATTTTGAAACAACTTCAGCGATATCAGAACCGTCAATTTCTTCTTTTAGAAGTTTATTATCAACTTGCTCTTTATTCTGACAAGCCTTAAGTTGTTTTTCAAGTTCAAGCAGTTTTCCGTATTTTAACTCGGCTGCGGTTTGTAAATCGGTATTTCGTTCGGCTTCTTCTATTTTATTTTTAACATTATTTATTTCATCTTTAATATCGGCTTCTGAAGTTATTGAAGCTTTTTCTTTTTCCCACTGTGCCTTTAGGGTATTAATTTTCGAATCCAAATCCTGAACAGTTTTGGAAATTTCATCACATTTACCCCGAGCCTCATCTGTTTCTTCTTTTTTCAAGGCTTCGCGTTCGATTTCAAGTTGAATTTTTTGCCTTAACATAGAATCAATCTCTTCAGGCATTGAATCTATTTGGATACGAAGAGAACTTGCAGCTTCATCGATTAAGTCTATTGCTTTATCAGGAAGAAATCGGTCTGTAATGTATCTGTCCGATAACTTTGCAGCCTCAATAATTGCACTGTCCAAAATTCTTACCCCGTGGTGAACCTCGTATTTTTCTTTCAACCCTCTTAAAATACTTATAGTATCTTCTACAGACGGTTCAGATACCAATACCGGCTGAAAACGTCTTTCTAAAGCTGGGTCTTTTTCGATATATTTTCGGTATTCATTAATTGTTGTAGCTCCGATTGTTCTCAAAACTCCGCGTGCAAGCATCGGTTTTAACAAGTTACCCGCATCCATTGAGCCTTCTGTTGAACCCGCACCGACAACCGTATGAAGTTCATCAATAAACATTACAATCTCGCCGTTTGAGTCTTCAACCTCTTTTAAAACGGCTTTCAAACGTTCTTCAAATTCACCTCTGAATTTAGCACCCGCAACCAACGCTCCTAAATCAAGCGAAATAAGTTTTACTTCTTTTAAGCTTTCGGGGACATCACCTCTTACGATACGCTGGGCAAGCCCTTCAACTATAGCAGTCTTACCAACACCCGGCTCTCCTATCAGAACAGGATTGTTTTTGGTTCGCCTGTTCAATACCTGAATAATTCTTCGTACTTCTTCATCTCTGCCGATTACAGGGTCTAGCTTGCCTTTACGCGCCAAATCGGTTAAATCCGTTGAATATTTTTCTAAAGCTTTCATATTTTCTTCTGCGTTTTTATTATCCACTTTTTTATTACCTCTTATTTTTTTCATAGTATTAAGTATTG